>JBCCMT010000094.1:0-6936 GCA_039026195.1 Pseudomonadota bacterium
ACCAATGTATTGTGGTGGCCATTGATGCAAAATCCGTGGGCGAAGGAAAATGGGAGATATTCACCCATGGCGGACGGACACCCACGGGCATTGATGCCCTTGAATATGCCAAGGATGCTGCTGACCGGGGAGCGGGGGAAATCCTCCTCACCTCCATGGATCGGGATGGGGTCAAGTCCGGCTACGACCTACCGCTGACCCGCGCCATTAGCGATGCGGTGTCCATCCCCGTGGTGGCCTCCGGCGGGGTGGGCGCGCTAGAGCATTTGGTGGAAGGGGTGACAGAGGGCCATGCTTCCGCTGTGTTAGCGGCAAGCATTTTCCACTTTGGCGAATATAGCTTGGCCGAAGCGAAATCGTTTATGGCCGAGCGTGGCCTTCCCATGAGGATTGTATCATGAGTAATATTGGTAATGTCTTAGACCGGTTGATGACCACTGTGGAGTCTCGACGGGGAGATGATCCGGAGACGTCCTACACCGCGAGTTTGCTTGCAAAAGGCCCAGCCCGCTGCGCGAAAAAATTTGGCGAAGAGGCGGTGGAGGTTGCCCTAGCAGGGGCTTTGCAAGATGCGCCGGAGCTGGTGAATGAAAGCGCTGATGTGCTCTACCATTTGGCCGTTCTCTTAGCGGCCAATGGGGTGAGCTTTGCGGATGTGGCCGCCGCCCTTGCGGCCCGGGAAGGGACCTCCGGGCATGAAGAAAAGGCGGGTCGGAAAACTTCTTAAGGCAAATTCGTAAGTTCTTGGTACCAGTTCTCGCGCCCATGGCGGATACGCTGGATATTTACAGTCTCATTTTGAATTGTGTAAATAACAACATGAGATTTATAAGGATGAATACGAACAGGTGGCTTTGTTTCTTTTCTTTCTCTGGCAAGTGTTGGTCGCTCTCCAATAAGGTCTAGTAATTTCCAAAGACCGTCTGCGTAGCTTTCAGCGTGTATACGGCCAAAATTTTCATATCCTTGCACGTATATTTCTACAATGTCATTGTCAGCGTCTTTGCTAAGTTCATAACCCACGCTGTGTAGCTTTCTGACGTGCATCTGCCATTATTTCTTCGCGCGTGCGATCGCTCTTGCCGCTCGCAATGGCTTCATCAACCATATGCTGCAACTCTGCGATGGCATCTGCCCGGCGTTGGTCCCGCCGGATCAGATCACGGACATAATCGCTGGCATTGCTATAGCGTCCGGTTTTGGTTTGGTCTTCTACCCATGCTTTCATGGGCGCAGGAAGGGAAACATTCATGGTGGCCATGGGCACCTCATATAAGACAATCACTTGGGATAGTGATAATACATGTAAGATTTATGGCAAAGATTGTCAAATTGCGCTCTTTTCCACCGCTAGCTCTCTCAATGCCCTCTCCGGCCTTGGGCCCATATGGGAGATGACTTCCGAGGCGGCGAGAGAGCCTAGATGCGCGCATTTCGCAAGCGGCATGTCCCGGGTAAAGCCGTAAAGGAACCCCCCGGCATAGGCGTCCCCTGCGCCGGTAGTGTCCACCAATTGGGGGGGCATCACGGCGGGGACTTCTTCGGCGGGGCTATTTGGTCCGTAGACGATGGACCCTTTTTCCGACTGAGTGACGGCACCGAAATCCACCAGCTCCTTCATCGCCTTTGCCAACGATGCGGCATCGTCATGGTTACCGAAAAGGGCGCGAGCCTCTTCTTCATTGGCAAAAACCAGGTCCACATGGCCTTCGATGAAAGACAAGAGCGCATCGCGGTTCCGCTCCACCACACCCACATCTGAAAGGGTGAGGGCTGTCTTGCGCCCTGCGGCGCGCGCAATGTCGCAGGCTTTTATAAAAGCACTGCGAGGGGCTTCTCCTTCAAACAAATACCCTTCGAAATAAGTGACCGCGGCAAGTTCGATCTCCCCTTGGATCACATCATCGCTTGACACATGCCCCGCTGCGCCAAGATAGGTGGCCATGGACCGCTCGGCATCGGGGGTCACGGCAATCAGGCACCGGCCCGTGGGGGGATGAGTTTTGAGAGGGGGGGTGGAAAAATCAACCCCAATCTCTTGCATCGAATCCCGATAAACTTGCCCTAAATTGTCATCTGCCACCTTTCCAACAAAGGCTGCACGTCCCCCAAGGCTTGCTAGACATGCCACCGTATTCCCAGCGGAGCCGCCCGCCACTTGGTCCGTTGCCTGAAGAGCGGAGGTGATCTCCGACGCTTTTTGCGTGTCGATCAGCATCATCCCGCCTTTGGGGATGTCATGGGCTTTGAGAAAGTCGTCATCCGTTGGGGCTAAAACATCAACAATTGCATTTCCAATGGCAATCACGTCAAATTGGTGCGTCATAGAAAAAGGGTCCCGCTTTTATGTCAAATGCTCTCTCTACGCTGGCCTGCCCCGGCCGGGCAATGGCTTGTATGATTTTTCTTCCCCTGCTGGCAGCATGCACGACGCCGCAGAAACCCGCTGTCGAATTGTCTTCTGAGATGAGTGGAGAGCAAAGCATGGAAGACGAAATGGCCCTTTCAGAAAGCCCCACATCTATTCCAGGGCCTGCCCCCTCTCTCTTCATTGGTAAATCCATTGCGGCATTAGAAGAGGTGACAGGTTCACCGGCCTTGACCCGGCGAGAGGGGCCGAATGAGTTTCGCCGCTATGACAAAGATGCGTGTCGCATCTACGCCATTGTGATGCCCGCCGGGGGGAAGGTCGCAAGATTGAGCACGGGCCCTGCTCTGGCGGGGGCGGAGACACGCTCTTTTGAGCAGTGTACGGCGCAGGTAGAATAACTCTATTCGCCTGGTAATGGCTTTGGCGGGTGCCGCGTTTGCAGCCACGCCACCAGGATCACCAGCCCCGCCGCGGGGAGGGCATAGCTTGCGGTAACGAGAAAGAAATTCACATAGCCCAAGGCATCGGCCATAACACCGGAAAAACCGGCCACGAACTTATTCAAGGTGGCATAAAGCGAAGAGAAAAGCGCATATTGCGTAGCCGCTTGGGCGGGGTCCACGAGGCTTGAGAGATAGGCGATGAAGACCGTTGTCACAAAACCCCCCGCCACATTATCCGCACATATGGCGAAGGTGAGCATCCACGGGTCCTCCCCCGTAGCGACGCTGGCAAACCAGGCATAGGCGCCATTGGTGAGAAAAGTGATCAGGGCGCCGATCACGAGGGAGGGCATGATCCCAAACCGCTGGGCCGCCGCCCCGCCGAGGAAGAGGCCGACAATGATCGCGGCTACGCCTGGCCCCGACTGGATGCCCCCCACCACGGCCGGCGCATACCCAAGGTCGGCATATAAAGGGCTTGCCATCACGCCCATGGTGAAATCGCTGAGGCGATAAATCATGACCAGCAATAAGATGGGGAGAAGTAGCCAGCCAAAGCGGGCGGCCACTTGGGTAAAGGGTTCCCCAAAAAGTTTATAGAGACGGGTGCTGAGCTTATCCTGAGAGGTGATGACGATTTTGGCCGCCCGGGGCGGCTCCGAGATGAGCAAGATCAGGCCTGCACACAGCCCCATGGTGAGGCCCATGACTACAAAAGACAGGTTCCAATTGCTAAAATCCGCAATGACAAATCCGAGACCGGAGAATATGAGCGCACCGCGATAGCCTAAGGAGTAGGAGGCGGCCATGTTGGCTTGTCGTTCGGAGGGGGCGGATTCAATCCGCCAGGCATCAATGGAGACATCTAAGGTGGCGCCGGAAAAGGCAAGGACGATGGCGCCGATGGTAATATTGACGAGGCTTTCCGACGGCGTGCCCGATGCTATCAGAAAAAGCCCTGCCATGGTGCCCATGATAGAGACAATCATCCAAGATCGGCGGTGGCCCACCCGCTTTGTCAGGTAAGGCAGGGTGAGCTTATCGATAATCGGGGCCCAGAGGAATTTAAAGGAATAGGCCATGCCCACCCAATAGAAAAAGCCGATGGTGGACCGATCTATTCCCTCAAGCCGTAACCAAAATGAGGTTTTTTGATAGACTAGGTAAAGCGGCAGGCCCGAGGCAAAACCGAGCAGCAGCATCGCCGCCATTTCAGGTCGCTTATAGGGCGCGATGGCCTTGGCAAACCAATGTCTATCTTGGCTGGACGACAGAGGCGTTTTGCCTTGCGGTTCAGCGGCGGTGGAGGGCGTGTCGGTCATAGACTTTCCAAGGGGTCACATCAAAGAAAGACAAGCTTAGACCGATTGCGCACTATGAAGCCATGTCTTTATTCTTGAGCATTCAATGCCTTCTCAAACAGCCCCTCTAACGTAGCGGCGAGGCCGTCTACATCGTGGCGGGCTTCGATCCGGCGGCGGGCCTCCTGCCCCATATCCACCAGGCGCCGGGGGGAGGCGTCCAGCGCATCGCGGAGGGCGGCGCGGAGGTCTTCGACGGAGCTTGGGGGGACAATCCATCCGCAGTCTCGGTCTAAAAGCTCCGGAATACCCGCAATGTAAGTGGAAATGGCGGGGCGTTTGAGCGCCATCGCCTCCATAATCACAATGGGGAGGCCTTCGGCGAAGCTGGGGAGCAGCAGTCCGCGGCATTCAGAGATCAGCTCACGGACCTTAATATTCTCCATCCACCCTAAAAGCTCGATATGTTTCTCTAGGCCGAGGCGCGCGATTTCTGCTTCGATCTCGGGACGCGACTCGCCATCCCCCACCAGTAGGATTTTGAGGCTCGGATGTTCTGCCACCAGCGGAGCAATGGCCTCAGGGATGAGGGCTTGGCCTTTCTGCGGGCATAAGCGCCCCACACAGATAAAGGTCTTGGTGTGACAAGAATCTGAGACGGGCTGAAAGTCTGGCAGGTAAAGCCCACATCGGGCCACACGGATTTTATCGCGATGGGCGATGCCGCCCCAGCGGATGAGTTGCATCCGCGCATAATGGGAAATGGCGACCGCAAAGGCGGCGTGCTGAACTTTCAGGTCAAAGCGCAAGGCTTCGGGGTTGGTAAACTCATCGGGCCCATGGGCGGTGAAGCTATAGGAGGGGCCCCCCATCAGGCGGCAAAGCATGGCAACGGCGGCGGCATTGGTGCCAAAATGTACATGGAGGTGACGGATACCGTCTTTTTCTGTCTGATGACGAAGGGCAGCGGCCTCTGCCAAGTAAGCCGCAGGGCGCAACAGCCCCGGCGTGGTTTTGGCAATCTTCCCCCAGGCGGGGAGAGCTTTGCCCACACCTGCCGGCTTTATCATGATCTCCTTGGGGAGAGCTTGGGCGAGCGCTTTTGTCTGTCCACTGAGAAGATATGTCACCTTTTCTTGCTCAGCAATATCGAGGGGGTCCACCAACGCCTCTGCCCAACGGCGAATAGCATATCGCTTCACCGCCACCCCGCGCCGCTCCAGCGCCTCAATCTCCCGGCGGATAAAAGTGCCAGAGGTCACAGGATAGGTGTTCAGCAAATAACCGATATTCATAGACGCGGGCCCTTCGGAAGGGGGTGAAATAAAAAAGCGCGGCAACCGCCTAAATCGATTACCGCGCTTTTATGGGGAAATTGTAACTATCTGAAGGTATTTTTAGCGGCGCAAGCCTAAGCGCTCAATAATGCTTTGGTAGCGCGCGACGTCTTTATTTTTCACATAGTCGAGTAACCGGCGACGCTGGGACACCATTTTCAACAGGCCCCGGCGGGAGTGGTTGTCTTTTTTATGCTCTTTAAAATGCTCGGTCAGATTGTTGATCCGCTCTGACAGGATGGCGACTTGCACCTCAGGGGAGCCGGTGTCGCCGTCTTTAATGGCATATTCTTTAATCAGTTCGTCTTTGCGAACAGGGGTAATCGTCATGTTCTTCTCCGCGTGCCGAATTCGTTAGGGGTTGCCAGGGCACCGTCCAGCAAGAAGCGGGGTCATAGAGGGAGGGTGAAAAGAAGGCAAGTTCTAAGGAAGAATAAGTTTCTGACTGCCCAAGACGCGGACAATCAAAATATTAGATACGCCTTTTTTGTAGTAAATGGCATGACGACCGTAAACGCTTCGGCGATACCCAGCTCTGATATGATCAACAGTGGGGTAAAGCAAAGGTTGCTTGCGGGTGCTGCGCCGGTTTCCATTCTTGCTTCAGGCGCGGGCGGCGCAACGCCCGCCCCGCGGCCACTGGCAGACCTGGCTCTTCATTGGCGGTCGCGGCGCGGGGAAGACACGGGCCGGAGCCGAATGGACGCGCTATGCGGCCCTGTATGGCGGCTGCCAGCGGATCGCCCTGATCGGTCCGACGCTGAGCGATGTTCGGGAAGTGATGATTGAGGGCCCGTCCGGTTTGCGGCAGATCGAGCCGCGCGGTTTTGAGCGCCCCCACTACAACACGTCCCGCCGACGCCTGGAATGGTCTAACGGGGCGATTGGTCTGGTCTTTTCGGCCGAGGATCCGGACAGTCTGCGCGGGCCGCAATTTGACGCCGCCTGGTGCGATGAGATTGGCGTCTGGGCGCGCGGGGAAGCGGTCTGGAACAATCTGCAATTCGGATTGCGGCTCGGCGAAACGCCCCGCTGCGTGGCGACCACCACGCCGCGGCCGGTGCCATTGGTCAAGCGCCTCCTGAGCGGCGACGCTGTGGTGACCCACAGTGCGACGCGCGACAATGCAGACCATCTCGCGCCCGGCTTTGTCGACAGTGTCGAAGCCGCTTATGCAGGGACCGCATTGGCGCGGCAGGAGCTGTTCGGGGAATTGCTGGAAGACCTGGACGGCGCCTTGTGGCGACGCAGCGACATTGACCGTAACCGGGTCGCCCATCCGCCGGTTGGGTTCGAGGATGTGATTGTGGCGATCGACCCGCCGACAACCAGCCATTCGCACTCTGATGCGTGCGGGATCATTGTCGCCGGAATGGGCCGTGCGACGGGCTTTGACGATAAAGCCTTTATCCTGGCGGACGGCTCCGCCCGCAGCCTGACCCCGACGGATTGGGCCGCACGGGCCGTGGGCCTCGCGGTTGAAC
>JBCCMT010000095.1:0-6888 GCA_039026195.1 Pseudomonadota bacterium
ATGAAATAATCATGACCTGTTGCTTTTCGGTCCTACGGTCAGCCCTATGTCATGTTTCCACGGTGATGGAGGTTAAATGAAGTTTCTTCCTCGTGATGAGCGTCGGTCTATCGGTATAATTGCAGGCTCCGGTCCGGAAGCTGGCGTGGATCTATGGCAAAAGGTCATTAAGGCGGCGAAACATCTGTTGGACAAAGACTATGGGGGTGATCTTGATGCGCCGGAGGTACGGATTATTTCCTCTCCCCCCTTGGGGCTTTCCATGGAACTTGCCCAGAATGATCACTTGGTTTGGCCAGAGATTAAAAAATGCGTAAGCGAATTATCCTTAACTTGTGACTATATCGCGATCGCTTGTAACACCTTGAATTATTACGAGACCCAGATCCGTCATCTTCCCGATGCGGCGGAGATGATTTCTATGGGCGATGTGGTGACGGGTTACCTCACGCAAACGGGGAGAAAAAGGGTTGCGCTGTTAGGATCAACGGCTGTCACCAATTTGGATGACTGGTCTGCTTACAGATCATTGACAGAGAATTTTGACGTTGAAACCCCAGACCAACCTGACCGATTACATCAAGTCATCTACGATGTGAAATGCTATGGGGGCGACCACCCTGAAATGGTGGAAACCTATGAGGCTCTGGTGAAAAGCTTAAAAGCCCAGACAGTTTTGCTCGCGTGCACTGAGCTTCCCTTAATCCAGCACAGCCTTAAGGAAAAGGAATTGATTGATGTGACCCAACTTCTCGCAGAGGCGCTGGTGCAAAAAGTCTATGATCCCCAGGCAAATTAATTAGTCGTTATCAATGGTCAGCACGATTTTGCCCATGGCTTGACGGCTCTCAATTTTTTCTAGCGCCTTTGCCCCTTCGGAAAGAGGGTAGGTTTCTGTCACTTGTGGGCACAACATACCCTTTCGGATCATGGATTGAATCTCGGCCATATTTTGTGCATTGCTTGCGGGGTCTCGCATGACGGCTGCCCCCCAAAAAACGCCCATAATTTGACAGCTTTTGAGCAAGGTCAGATTTAGGGGGAGGGTGGGGATCCCGGCAGGAAAGCCCACCACCAAAAACCGTCCCTCCCAAGCGATGGCCCGCACCGCAGGTTCTGCATAGGCGCCGCCCACCGCATCATATATAACGTCTGCGCCCCCGCCGCAGGCATCTTTAAAGGCTTTCGAGAGGTCTTTTTGAGCGCTCTTCTCTTTTAGCGATGCGGGATAAATCACAGCTTCATCAGCCCCGATGCCGCTCACAAAATCAGCCTTTTCTTGGGAGGAAACGGCAGCCACCACTTTGGCCCCCATGGCTTTGCCAAGTTCCACCGCGGCAGATCCCACGCCGCCCGCTGCGCCGAGGACAAGAAGTGTCTCGCCAGCGCTCAGCTTAGCTCTGTCTTTTAAGGCGTAATAGCTGGTGCCATAGGTCATAAGAAAGCCAGCGGCCTCTACAACGGGAAGATCATCGTCAATTTTCATCACCGCTGCGGCGTCACACCGGGCATGGGTTGCATAGCCGCCAAAGGGGCCCACCAAAGCCGCCACCCGATCACCGATCTTAAGGTGACGGACCTCTTCCCCCAAAGCTGCCACAACCCCTGCGACTTCACCGCCAGGGGCAAAGGGGCGCGGCGGCTTAAACTGATAAAGATCACGGATGATCAGGGTATCGGGGAAATTCACCCCCGCCGCTTTCACGGCAATAATGACCTCACCCTTTCCTGGCGTTGGAGGATCTTGCTCCATATATTGTAATGTTTCTGGCCCCCCTGGGGTGACAGACATTAAAGCTTTCATAAAAACTCCCTTTCGCAAAAAGTCGTTTATTTAGGCTGCGTTGTCGAAACCCCGCTATAATCTTAAAAAACATCATCATTTGGGGCGATTGGTGATAACTAGATCTTTGAACCGCAAATAGCCGCAGGCAAAGTCAAAAAAGCAGTTTAGAAAGGGAGTTGAAACTCCTTACCTGCTACACAACATATCTCAGGCGATGCGACACAGTTGGGTGTCGTCGTCCTTAGCGAATACGCTTATGTAAGGTACTCGCAGGGCAAACTGCCAATTAGGAGTTTACATGTCAGAAGACACTAAAACATATCCTGTTCTTCCTTTACGAGACATCGTGGTCTTTCCCCACATGGTCGTCCCTCTTTTCGTTGGACGTGAAAAATCTGTTCGCGCCCTCGAAGTGGTGATGCAGGCAGAACAAGAAATATTACTCGTTGCGCAAAAAGATGCCGGTGATGATGACCCTTCCGAAGAGGAAATTTATCGCATTGGGGTGGTGGCGAAAGTGCTACAGCTTTTAAAACTACCCGATGGAACGGTAAAAGTCCTGGTGGAAGGGGGCGAGCGAGCAGAAATTACTGAATTTGTCGACAATGACGATTATTTTGAGGCTTCAGCGGTTTTACTCGAAGAAACCGAAGGGGAGCCCGCTGAGGTAGAGGCCCTTGCCCGTTCAGTGAACGCGCAATTTGAGTCTTACGTGAAACTCAACAAGCGGGTGAGCCCAGAGGTTATCGTCTCCATCGGTCAGATTGATGATCCGTCTAAACTGGCGGACACCGTGGCGTCTCACTTGAACCTCAAAATCTCTGAAAAGCAGGAATTGCTCGAGATCCCCCATGTGTCTGCCCGCTTAGAAGCGGTCTATGGCTTTATGGAAGGGGAGATGTCTGTCCTTCAAGTGGAGAAAAAGATCCGAGGTCGGGTCAAACGCCAGATGGAGAAAACCCAGCGCGAATATTATTTGAATGAGCAAATGAAAGCCATTCAAAAAGAGCTTGGCGATGGGGAAGAGGCGAAAGACGAGCTGTCTGAGCTTGAAGAACGTATTCAGAAGACAAAGCTTTCGAAGGAAGCAAAACAAAAGGCGGTGGCGGAGCTGAAAAAGCTACGTCAAATGTCGCCCATGTCCGCTGAGTCCACCGTGGTCCGGAATTACCTCGACTGGCTTTTGTCCATTCCGTGGAATTCAAAAACCAAAATCAAGTTTGATTTGGAAAAGGCACAAAATGTTCTTGATGATGACCATTATGGCCTCGAAAAAGTGAAAGAACGGATTCTAGAATATTTGGCCGTCCAAAAGCGGACAAATAAACTAAAAGGTCCAATTCTTTGCTTAGTGGGCCCCCCTGGCGTTGGGAAAACCTCCCTTGGGAAATCTGTGGCGGAGGCCACAGGTCGTGAGTTTGCCCGCGTCTCCTTAGGGGGTGTACGGGACGAATCAGAGATCCGAGGTCACCGTCGGACCTATATTGGGTCGATGCCTGGTAAGATTATTCAATCTATGAAGAAGGTGAAGAAGTCGAACCCGCTCTTCTTGCTCGATGAAATTGACAAAATGGGGCAAGATTTCCGGGGGGATCCGTCTTCAGCCTTGCTGGAGGTTTTGGATCCTGCACAAAATGACACCTTTAGTGATCATTATTTAGAGGTGGAGTATGATTTGTCGGATGTGATGTTCATCACCACAGCAAATTCTTTAAATATGCCTCAACCTCTGTTGGATCGCATGGAGATTATTCGTATTCCTGGCTATACGGAAGATGAGAAGGTTGAAATCGCGCGTCGTCATTTGATGAAAAAGCAAGAGGAAAACCATGGCCTGAAAAAAGGTGAGTTTACGGTGACCGATGAGGGGCTCCTAAAACTTATCCGTCTTTATACCCGCGAAGCTGGCGTTCGAAACTTAGAGAGAGAGATTGCCAATCTCGCTCGTAAGGCCGTGCGTAAGCTAGAGCAGGACGATGATCTTGAAAATGTGACAGTGGATGAAGATAATTTATCTGACTTCGCTGGGGTGCCGAAATATCGCTATGGTGAAATTGAGGGTGACGACATTATGGGTGTTGTGACCGGTCTGGCCTGGACCGAAAGCGGCGGCGACATCCTCAAGATCGAAGCGGTCACAATGCCGGGTAAGGGGCGCATGACCCCCACGGGGAACTTAAAAGATGTGATGAAAGAAAGTGTCTCAGCGGCGGCCTCTTACGTTCGCTCCCGGGCCATTGACTTTGGGATCAAGCCGACGGTGTTTGATCAAAAGGATATTCACATCCACGTTCCCGAAGGGGCAACCCCAAAAGATGGCCCCTCCGCCGGGGTGGCTATGGCCACAACGATTGTTTCTACCCTGACGGGAACACCCATTCGGAAAGATATTGCCATGACCGGTGAGATATCTTTGCGGGGCCGGGTGCTTGCCATTGGCGGGTTGAAGGAAAAACTGCTGGCTGCCTTGCGGGCAGGGGTGAAAACGGTCCTTATTCCGCAGGAGAATGAAAAAGATCTCGCTGACATTCCTGAAAATGTGAAAGAGGCCTTGGATATTATTCCTGTGGAGCATGTGGATGAAGTTTTAAAACATGCGCTTACCGGGCCGTTGACCCCCATTGAATGGGATGAAGAGGATCAAGCCCTTGCCGATAAGGCGCGGGCGGAACAATCAAAAGGGGAAACCCCTACGGTGGTCACGCACTAAACTTTTGATTTGATCCATAAAAAGGCCGCTCCACACAGCGGCCTTTTTTGATGAAAATGCAATTTGTATAGCCCAAACTCTTTTCATTATCGCTTGCTCGCGATCCGCCCGGGCTGATCCATCAGTAGGCGATAGGCCAAATAGTCTGGGTTCGCATCGATTAATCCATCTGCGATAAAGGGGGCTTCTGAAAGATGCGCTAAAGCGACACCAGACTCAAATGCAGCGGTAAGGGCGGCGCCAATGCGTCGAGAGGTATCGAACTTCGTTACAATACATCTGCGCACCCCAATTTGGGCGAAGGCTTTGACCCAATCTGTATGCTCGGCGGCATCGCCAGACGCCGGGATAACCAAGATCGGCTCTGCCCCAATAGCCTCGCGATAAGCCCGCATGGCGGCCACATCAGCGGTGGCAAAGGGGCTGACCCCGGGGGTGTCTAAAATAATTTGTTCTTGCGGGCGTTCTTGCCGCATGATGTCTGCTACATGTTGCGGATCATCCACGGGCCAAAATTTCGTATCAAGAGCATCCGCATAGGTCGCCAATTGCTCCACAGCGCCCGCACGTCCCACATCTGCAGTCATAAAACCGACCCGCCCCCCTAGGCCAGCGGCGCGGGCGGCGAGTTTTGCCGCGCTAGAGGTTTTGCCCGCCCCGGTTTGCCCCACCATCATGATTGGGGCATCGGGCGCATAAGCAATGGGCAAAAATTTCAATACCCGCCCCAAAGCGAAGGATAAGCGTTCCGTCTCACTTCGGTTGCCTGCATGGCGCGCTTCTTCCACCAGAGCGTCAATCAACCCTTTTGAAATATTTTGGCGGGTGAGAAGGGCCCGATAATGGGCGTGCAAAGGGTCCTCTGTATGCGCCCCTTGCGATAGTTTTTGGGAGAAGTCGCCCCGTAAGGACGACATCGCATTTTTTTGGGAGCCTTGTTCGGCACGGGCGGCAAAATCTTGTTCTTGTGAGGGGGGGCGGCTTTTCGCAGGTGTGCGAGATTGGGACGGGTAGGGGGGCGGGGCTGCGCTCGCTTGCTCCCCCCGGGCGCGTTTGAAAAGGCTCGGCCTTGGCATACCGCCCCCTTCGCCCTTGTAAAGAGGTTGCCCCTTTTCAATGGCCCGCATCTCAACGCTGCCGTCAGGATATTTGCGGGTGGAAAGGATAACCGCATCTCTGCCCAAAGCCTTTAAAATAGCCTTGCGAGCATCCTTAACCGATGGTGCTTTGAACGTTTGATAACCCATAGACGGCCATATCTCGCAACTAATAGCTATAAGGGAGCTTATCTTTCACGCCACCGCCCTTAAGACCTGTGACCATCAAGAGTTTGCCTCTAAACAAAGAGACTGTCGCAAAAACCATGCCCAAAGGGAAGGGCGCAAGACCACTTCTCCCTATGGATGTAATTAACTTTGCGTATAAAAAAACCGCCCCCTTTCTAGGGGACGGTAGGTAGAGCAACCGGGCAAGGGGTCATCCCGTTTAGCGATATTGTTGAACTCGCGTCGCTCTTAATCCTTGCATACCATGTCGGTCGATCGCTCTTTCCCAGGATGCATATTCCTCTGCGGTGAGGCTGTATCGTTCGCACGCACTCTCAAGGCTCAACAAACCTCCTCTGACGGCGGACACCACCTCTGCTTTTCGGCGGATCACCCAGCGTTTTGTGGACGCCGGCGGAAGATCCGCGATCGTAAGAGCCGTCCCATCCGGCCCAATGACAAAAGGCTCACGGTTTCCCGCAGCACTTTGATTTGCTAACACACCTACCATACTCTTAACGCCACTCCGCGATTATCGTTTTCGCAATATGACATCTTATAACGAGAGCTTCTGAATAAACGCCTAAACCGGTTGGTAAATATTTGGTTAAATAAAACAAAGAAAAGTCGTTATTCTTTTATGACTTTAATAGAACATGCTCACAATAGGATGAAATCAAACAATCTCTTTTAAACCCTTGTTAGGATTGAGAAAAATCAATTTATAGATGAATGTCTTTCAAAAACAGGGGGTTGAGGGGCTTTTGAGGGGGTAAGTCGACAAGTTGTCTTTTCACCGAACGCGTGACGGGCCCTGCAGAGACGTCTTTTCTTGCCCTTAGGCCTTGAATATTTCTGCCAATTCGTCAAACGGCATAAAAAGTTTTTTTCTCCATTTTTCTCCAATTGATGCGATATTTGCTTTTGGAAAATAGGGGGACATCAAAAAATAAAGAGAGTTTTGGAGACCTGAATGCATATTTATCGTTCTCATACCTGTGGGGAGCTGCGCAAAAGCCATGTGGGCCACACTGTTCGTCTATCGGGCTGGGTGCATCGGAAGCGCGACCATGGGGGCCTTCTCTTTATTGACTTGCGGGACCATTACGGCCTCACCCAATTGGTGG
>JBCCMT010000096.1:0-6887 GCA_039026195.1 Pseudomonadota bacterium
CCCGGGAGGATATGGCCGAGGCCGAGGCGATGCTGACGGGCGACGACCCTGACATGGCGGAAATGGCCAAGGAAGAGCTTGAAAGCCTAAAAGAGCGGGTCCCCACGCTGGAGCATGATTTGCAACTCATGCTGCTGCCTAAGGATAAGGCGGATAATGCGCCGGTGATTTTGGAGGTCCGGGCAGGCACGGGCGGGGATGAGGCTGCCCTCTTTGCTGGCGATTTGTTCCGCATGTATCAGCGTTATGCCTCTACCCGCGGGTGGCGTGTCGAAGTGATCGGCGCCACCGAAAGTGGGGTGGGCGGCTATAAAGAAATTCAGGCCAATGTCTCCGGTGAGAATGTCTTTGGACGGCTGAAATTTGAAAGCGGTGTCCACCGGGTCCAGCGGGTGCCGGAGACGGAGACCCAAGGGCGCGTTCACACCTCCGCCGCCACAGTGGCCGTGCTGCCCGAACCGGAGGATGTGGATATTGAGATTAATGAGGCGGATTTGCGGGTGGATGTTTTCCGTGCCTCTGGCCCTGGGGGGCAGTCAGTGAACACCACGGACTCCGCGGTGCGAATCACCCACTTGCCCACCGGCGTGGTGGTGAGCCAGCAGGATGAAAAATCCCAGCATAAAAATCGGGCGAAGGCGATGAAAGTCCTCCGTGCCCGGCTTTATGATGCGGAACGCGCACGGATTGATGCGGAACGCTCCGCTGAGCGGAAGGGTCAAGTGGGCTCAGGCGACCGGTCCGAGCGTATACGGACCTATAACTTCCCCCAAAGCCGGGTGTCCGATCACCGCATCAACCTCACCCTTTATAAACTTCAGGATATGATTGAGGGCGGCGCGGCGGTCGACGAAATGATTGATGCCCTGATTTTGCAAGACCAAACCGACCGTCTGGCGGATATGCAAGAGGGGTAGGAAGTTATTAATAATGTTGTCACCCCGGTTTGGCGCGTTAGCGACAAGACCGGGGTCTATAATTCAACATGTGGAGTTTATTTTTAATAGACCTGATTTCTTCTATTATGGATCCCGGATAAGCCTGACGGCTTTCCGGGATGACACTTATAATTTAGCTTCCAAAATTATAGCGCAGGCCGATTTCACCAATAATATTGGTGTTCTCAATTTCCAGCTCGCCAGCGAACAGATCAACCTCAACTTCTACATCGGTGGTGGCGCGGTAGCTCACTTCCCCAAAGAAGGAGAGTTGTTCGGTGGCCGCAAAGCTGGCGCCCGCCATGGCTTGATAGGCAAAGCGTGTGTCGTCGTCGTCAATGATACCAACACCAGAAGGAGAGAATTCAACATTCACAAATCCAACCCCTAGGCCAGCCCCAATATAAGGTACGATGGGGCTGTCTTCCACCAAGAAGTCATAATAGGCATTGGCGAATAGATAAGTGGTCTGAAGCTCGCCCTGACCATCACTCACAATGGTGCCGGTGGTGGCTTCAAGGGGATCTGTTTGAGCTGCAATCAAGACCGCCGCATCCACATCGTCCAGGGCAATCTCCCCTGCAAAAACGCCAGAGTGGGTGTCGACATCATTGGTGGAATAAGCAACCTCAGCTTCGATCCGGTAAAAGCCTTTGTCTAACCCAAAGGCCACCGCGCCGGTAAAGCCGCCGTCAAATTCGGTTTCCCACCCCACAGGGGTTCCTGCGGGTAAAGTGGCGCCATCAAGCATTCCGCCTGTACCGCCCACAGGGAAGTCTTCCGTAAAGCTGCCGCTATTACTGGAATCGCCTAAGGCGCCATACCCGATGGCCCCTGAAATATAAGGTTGTTTCTCTTGGGCCATCGCCGTAGATATTGCGCCCATCGCAAATAAAGCTGTTGTAATAAATAAACTATTCCGCATCGTGAGTTCCTTTGGTTGAAGCGCCCCTCGTTTGGATTACACCTATAAACTAGGGTAAATTTTGGCAGACCCAACATAAACTGCAGAATAAATTCACTTATGCGATCTGATTTTAAAGGAAAGAATTTGTTAACCCTGACCTATGCGGAGCTTTTGCGTAAAATGGCATCGCAGATCACATCTTCCCCCACCCCGATGTTGGATGCACGCCAGCTTATCTGTGTAACTGCAGGGCTGTCCCATAGCGAGTTGATCGCCCAAGAGAATGAACCTTTTCCGGCGGAACTTTACGAGGCTTTAGAAGGCGTTGTCGCACGTCGCCAGGTGGGGGAGCCCATGGCATATATTCGGGGGTCTCAAGAATTTTATGGACGGGATTTTTTAGTATCGCCTGCGGTTTTAATTCCGCGTCCTGAAACAGAGATGCTCATTGATGCAACTTTGCAGCTTTCCCCTCTGCCTACATCCATTTTGGATTTGGGGACCGGGTCAGGCTGCATCATCGCCACTTTACTGGAGGCGTTGCCAGACGCCACGGGTGTAGGGGTGGATATTTCTGAAAAAGCCCTGACGGTAGCCCAAAAAAATTGTGACCAGCTTGGGGTCGCTGACCGTGTCACTTTAAAGTGTGATGATTTTGCAAGTCCTTTCAAGGCGTGTTTCGACCTCATTGTGTCTAACCCCCCTTATGTGGAGGAGGCAGCGCAGCTTCCCATCTGCGTTGCAGATTATGAACCCTCCCTCGCACTGTTTGCCGGGGCGGATGGTTTAAAGGCCTATCGTCAATTGGCCCCGGTGATTGAGAGATGGCTCAAAAAAGACGGGGTGGCGTTTTTAGAGATCGGTACAGGGCAGGGCGCCGCGGTTCAATCCCTGATGGAGGACGCAATGCCCACCCGGCCCGTGGAGATTTTCAAAGATTTAGCTGGCCATGACCGACTTGTGAGGATTGGTCGTTGCTCCCACCCCTAGCTTCAGTCTATAGGGCTCATTCACGTCGTTAAATTGTCGCGGGTTTTTCGAAAAGCCCGCATTTTTAGGAGGGCCCATGCTCATCTCTACGGTCATGATTTCCAGTGCTGCGGCACAAACCCCAGCGCCTGCGGCCCCTCCCGGCCCGGACTTTAGCTTCTTCATCATGATGGGGCTGATGTTTGTGGTGTTTTACTTTTTGCTTATTCGCCCGCAGCAGCAGGCCCGCAAAAAACATATGGAAATGGTCCAAAGCGTAAAGCGCGGCGACACCGTGGTCACCTCTGGCGGGATTTTTGGGAAAGTCACCAAAGCCTCTGATGACCCTGAAATCATGGTGGAAATTGCCGAGGGAGTTCAAGTGAAGGTTCTCAAAACAACCCTCACCGATGTCCCGTCTCGCACACAACCCACTGATCCTAAAGCTGATAAAAAGAAGTAAGGCGCATCATGCTCCAATTTAATCGCTGGCAAATTGGAGCGATCCTAACGCTCGTTGCCCTAGGTCTTTATTTTGCGACGCCGAATTTTTTTGCGCCCGGGAAAACCCCGCCGGGCTTCACGGACACACGCATCACTCTGGGGCTTGATCTGCAAGGCGGCTCTTATCTTTTACTGGAAGTGGACACAGATCAGGTCCTGCAGGATCGGATTGAAAGCTTGCAAGCGGATGTAAGGCGCACGTTACGCACTGCCGATGGGGGGCGAATTGCCTTTGGGCGCTTAGGGCTTGCTGAAAACCGCCTCACGGTCCCCATCACTAATGAAAGCGATTATGATCGCGCCCTTAAAGAGTTACGGGCCCTGTCCCGTCCTTTAGGCGGCCTTGGGGGGCTTGGCGGCGCTGGTCGTGATTATAGCGTGAAAGCTAGTGACGGACAGACGGTCCAAATCGAGCTAACCGAAGAGGCCCAGAAATTTTATGCCGATAGCGCGGTATCTGATTCCATTGAGGTGATCCGGCGGCGGATCGACAGTATGGGAACCACTGAGCCTTCGATCCAACGTCAAGGGATCAATCGGCTCGTTGTGCAAGTGCCCGGCGATAGCGACTCAGAGGGTCTCAAAAGTGTGATCAACCGGACAGGTCGTTTGAGTTTCCACATGGTGGATCAAACCGCTGACCCCAATGCCCCTGTGCCGCCCCGCCGATTACGCCTACCCCTGGTGGAGCAACCTGGGGCGGAGCTGACGATTTTTGAAACCGCGGATGTGACAGGGGATATGGTGACCGACGCTAGTGCCTCCCCCAATTCCGACGGGGGCGGGTTTCAGGTGAACTTTGCCTTTGATAGCCGCGGGTCACGGCGTTTCCGTGAAGTGACCACAGAGAATGTGGGCCGGTCTTTTGCGATTGTGCTCGACAATGAAATTATTTCCGCCCCGCGCATTATTTCCCCCATCACCGGCGGGTCAGGCCGCATCACGGGAGATTTCCCCCCCGCAGAGGCGGCGGAGCTGGCGGTGCTGATCCGTTCTGGAGCGCTGCCCGCAGAGCTGACCACCATTGAACAACGGACAGTGGGGGCGGACCTTGGGGCCGATTCTGTCCGTGCGGGGACTATTGCGTTGATCATCGGGTTTCTAGCGGTGGTGGTGTATATCGTCCTCACCTATGGTCGTTTTGGGATTTATGCCGACATCGCGTTAATCGCCAATGTCTTGCTGATCGCAGGGGCGCTGTCGCTGTTAGGGGCGACCCTCACCTTGCCGGGGATTGCGGGGATTGTGTTGACCATCGGAATGGCCGTGGATGCCAATGTGCTGATTTTTGAGCGGATCCGCGAGGAAATCCAATCCGGAAAGACACCCGTTGCGGCGGTGGAGGCAGGCTATAATCACGCCAAATCAGCGATTTTCGATGCGAACTTAACCACCCTGATTGCGGCGGCCATCATGTTCTATTTGGGCGCAGGGCCCGTGCGCGGCTTCGCGGTTACCTTAGGGATTGGGGTGATCACGTCGGTGTTCACCGCCTTTGTGGTGACCCGTGTTCTCGCAGGACGCTATGTCTTAGGGCAGCGTCCCAAAACACTGACATTATAAGGGAGACAACCTATGGGGTTAAGAATTATTCCCTCACAGACAAATATTGCATTTACCAAGCTGCGCAATGTGGCAGCGGCAATCTCCCTAGCGGCGATGATTGGGTCTATCGCGGCCTTTTTTGTCCTCGGCTTAAATTTTGGTATTGATTTTCGCGGCGGGGTGACGGTGGAAGTGGGCCCGGCAGAGGGACAGACCTTCACCGATAGTGATTTGACCATTGTGCGGGAAGCGGTTGGCGGTCTTGGCCTTGGGGATGTCCGGGTGCAGAATATTGGCGGTGTGGCGGGCGCACCGGACGGGATTGTCACCTTTATCGAGCAACAACCTCTTCCAGAAAATCCAGCCGGTGGAGAAACTCTTACAGAAGATGAACGTACCCGAGCGGCAGAGCTTCAGCAATCAGCGGTGGCCGCCCAAGTCCAAGATGTCCTACGCACCACCTTAGGGGAGGGGATTAGTTTTCGCAGGGTGGATGTGGTGGGGCCCACGGTGTCTGGAGAGCTTGTGCAAGCAGGCGTCGCGGCGCTTGTGGTCGCCATTGGCATGATGCTGGTCTATATTTGGTTCCGATTTGAATGGCAGTTTAGTTTAGGGGCGATTTTAGCCCTGGTGCATGATGTGGTTCTCACCATCGGCATTTTCTCGATCACCCAGCTTGAATTTACCTTGTCGATCATTGCCGCTTTGCTGACGATTGTGGGCTATTCCATGAATGACACGGTGGTGGTGTTTGACCGCATCCGTGAGAATCTGCGGAAGTTTAAGAAAAAGCCATTGGCGGAGGTAATTGATCTTTCCATCAACCAGACCCTCGCGCGGACATTGATGACCTCGATCACCACCTTGCTGGCCCTTGTCTCTCTATTTGTCTTTGGCGGCGAAGTCTTGCGGGGCTTTAGCTTTGCCTTGATTTGGGGGGTCTTGATCGGGACCTATTCTTCTATCTTTATCGCATCTCCCGTCTTGTTAAGAACAGGGGTGAAGCGGGATTGGTCGAAAGAAGGCTCGGCCTCATCGGAAGCCAGCGCCAAGGGCCACCTTGCCCCTTAAGCCTGATCAATTTGCGCCCCTCGACCCGGGGATAGCGCAATATCTCATTGATCAATTGGCGCCGGTGGATGGGGATCATCTTCTGGCGCTTCCCTTTATGCCGGAAGATAAGCGGGCGGGGGCCCTTAGCATTCTGGCCTTCACCGCTGAGCTACGGGAAGTCCCCTTGCGGGTCACAGACCCCCTGCTAGGGGCCATTCGCCTAGAGTGGTGGCGGGAGGCGTTAGAGGAAGTGTTTGGCAACCGCCCCGCCCGGCGCCACCCCCTCGTCATCGCCCTTCAAACGACCCTCTCATCCCACCCCCCTCTTAAACCCCTCTTATCGGAGGTGATTGAGGGCACAGCGCTGTTTTTAGAGGCGGGGGAGGTGACAACTCCAGAAGAGGCGCTCGGTTTATTTAAGGTCCATGACGGGGCGCGCAGCGGTCTTTTATATCATTACCTGACCATGGCCCAGCAGGGAGAAGAACGGCGCCATTTGTTTGAGCGGGCAGGGGCCCTCTATGGGCTTTCCCGCGCTGTCTTGAACTTACGCCCGCAAGATATCAGGGCGCCAAAAGAGATTGAAACCCCCGCCGCCCGATATCATCGCGCTGCCGCATCAAGGTCGTTTTCTCCTGAGCTGATAGAACATTATCAATCCCTATGGAGAAGTATAGGATCATTAACAGCGGAGGAGGCAGCGATTGCTGCGCCCCTCAAATGGGCCCGCCCTTATCTTTCTGAAAAAAAGCTCAGCCCCCTTCAAAAGCGCCTCTCTTTGTTTTGGACGGTTTTGCGGGGAAGATAAAAAAGAAGATAAAAGAAGAGACAATCTATCTGTTGACTAGTATTTCGCCCCCCTATAGAGCGGCTATTCGGTCGGGCCCATAGCTCAGTTGGTAGAGCACCTGACTTTTAATCAGGTTGTCGCAGGTTCGATCCCTGCTGGGCTCACCATTATTTTATCTTAC
>JBCCMT010000097.1:0-6829 GCA_039026195.1 Pseudomonadota bacterium
ATTATTACCAATTCCAAGTGGTGCTTAAACCGAGCCCTGATAATATTCAGGAGCTCTATTTAGGCTCCCTTGATGCCATTGGGATTGATCGGTCTAAGCATGATATCCGCTTTGTGGAGGATGACTGGGAGAGCCCCACCTTAGGGGCTTGGGGCCTTGGGTGGGAGGTTTGGTGCGATGGGATGGAGGTGACCCAGTTCACCTATTTCCAACAGATGGGCGGTTTTGATTGTCGGCCTGTAACGGGTGAGATCACTTACGGCTTGGAACGCCTCGCCATGTATGTGCAGGGCGTCGATAACGGTTATGATCTAGATTATAACGGGGCGGGGGTCACCTATGGCGATGTCTTTCATCAGCAGGAGGTAGAGTTTTCTGGCTTTAACTTTGAGCTTGCGGACACAGAGGTTTTGTTTGATCAGTTTAAAGAGGCGGAAGCCGCCTGTGTTTCTATTCTAGAAAAGGGTGAAGCTTTAGGGCGCAGCTTTGTTCTGCCCGCCTATGACCAATGTATCAAAGCCAGCCATTTGTTTAATTTGCTAGATGCCCGGAGCGTGATTTCCGTCACAGAACGGCAATCTTATATTCTTCGTGTTCGCCGTATTTCAAAAATGTGTTGTGAAGCGTGGTTGAAAAGCCCCCAAGGCGCAGGGGACGATGCGGGGATCGTAAAAGAGCCGGCTTCTTGATGGCGGGTAAAAGGGTTAGATCTGTTTCACTTTTGCTATTTTTTCAACGGCTGATAACAATTCGTCATCATCAAAGGGTTTATAAAGCACATGGTGCGCCCCGAAACTATCCGCCCTCGCCGTAACGGTTTCAAGGGATCTCCCCGGCCCTCCCCCTGACATGATGATAAAGGGAAATGTTGGGTCTTTCTCTGCAAGATGAGCCGCCAGGGATAACCCGTCTTCATCCTGAAGCCAGACATCAATCAAGGCGCCCGCCACATCACCTCGCTCAATATGAGCTTTTGCTTCCCCAATGGTGGAGGTGGTCAAGGCGGTATAGTCAGCCTGCTCCAGGACCAAGGCGATTACATCAGCCACAGCACTATCGTCATCTACAATCAAAATATTCGCCACTGTGCTGATCTCCAAAAATGGTAAAATGATAAGGCAGCTATCTTCGCTAGTCGTCAAGACGGCATGTTTTCGGGAATCCAAACATGAAAGGCGGCTCCGCCCCCATCGGGCGTGTCCACCGATACCGCGCCCCCCCAGCCTGTCACCAATCCTTTCACCACCGGGAGGCCGAGTCCCGTGCCGCGGTCGCCTGGCTTTGTGGTAAAAAATGGGTCAAATAGCCGCGATTTGATTTTCGATGAAAATCCTGGTCCTTGGTCGATGACACTTATTTTGATGAAGCGCGTCTGTTGTGGATTACGCAATTTTACCGATGCGGGTTCGGGTTGATTTGTCTCTATTTTGATCTTTATACGACCTCTATAGGCCATCGCTTCGGCAGCATTATTTAATAAGTTCAAAAGCACCTGCCGCAATTCCCCCTCTTGGGCAAACCCGATCACCTCTGTTTGGGATGAGTGAAAATCATAGGATAGGCTTGCGGGCGCTAAATCCTTTGCGGTGGTGATGGTTTCATGGGTTATATCATATATATTACAGTGTTTTGCTTCGTTTTTGTCTGTTCTGGCCATCGTTAGGGTGCGTTTGAGTATATCCCCTGCGGCCATGGTGCCTTTATTGATTTTTGATGCATATTCTGCGCGTTTTTGGTCATCAGGTGTTTTTGCCAGCAATCGCGCATAAGCGGCGACCGGGTGAAGGAGATTAGAAAGTTCGTGGGCTAAGCTTCCCGCAAAATCATTCAGGGCTTCAATTTTTTGAGACTGATGCACAGCTTCAGCAAACCTGACCCTTTCTTCATTCAGCTTCACACTATCGGTACGGTCAATACTGATGACCAGCACCCCATTCACATTATATTTTCGAGAATGAAGGGGGCGACCAAACACAAGCCAATGCTGACCGGCAAGGGGTCCTTTTTTGATATTGACGATACCTGAATCTATGGACTCGCCTGTCTTAACAACCTTTTTGACAACATCATAGCTAAGCGCGCTTAAGCCTTTCCCTAAGCTGTCTTGGGCTTTTGTATTAATGACATCGTGAGCTGATTTTCCAATATGTTTCAGGATATAATCATTGGTCAGTACAATTTCGCTGTTCTTTGTGAAAAGCATTACTGAAAGTGGCAGGTCAACAAGCACTTCCTGCTGGATTTTATCCATATTCCGCAGGACACGTTTGGCTTCAATCCTCTCGGTACGATCGTTAATGACTAAAATAACATCGCCATTGGGGAGGGGGATAGAGGTTCCTTCAAAAAACCGAATATTGTTTTCGCTCAAATGCCATCTTACCACCCCTTGCCAAACTTGGTTTCGGCCAATGAAGGTGCGCCATAAGGATTGTCTTGATTTTTGGAGGGGTGAGGGGGCGTGGTCTTGTAAAAACCAGGGGTCTTCTTTCTTGCTTCGGGCCTCTTTGAGTTGTGTTTGGTCTTTAAACACTTGGCTGCAATATTTTAATCTTCCATCAGAATCCGTCACCGCATGACCAACTTGGGCACTTTCAAAGGCGCGGATGATGTCTTCTGCGTTTAGAGGGGAGGGGGAGGCCTTTGTCATTTACATTTTTTATCTGAACAGGCGCGGCGCTTGTGATGGTCCGTCGGGATCATATCATGGGCTTGGCTACGGGGGCCTAACTCAGCGGGGGGGAGGTTTGTCAAAATCTCCATAACCTCATGAAGGGGGTCAGACTTTAGCATCTCATGTCCTTCGGCGGTGAGGGTGAAGGTCACGGATCGCGCATCCTCTTTGGAGGGGGTCACAACCAGCAGGTTGCGATCAACCAGGGATCTTGCGGTGCGAGATGTGGATCCGCTGGTATTTCCTAAATAGCGAGAAAGGCCGATGACCGTGGCGGTTTGTCGTCCTGATCGTTCAAAATATCGCAAAGCGGCCCATTGGGCGGCGTGAAGGTCCTTTTGATATCGCTTTTCATGCATACGTCTGGCCACTTGTTCAAGTAAGTGGGCTGTTCCTTTGGCACGACGCTTTTCGAATTCATTCTCGTTCGACATGACTTCTTATTATTACAATATCCAAACAAGTTTAGGGAAAAAGGTTGCTACTAGCAAATTTTATGATTGACGTCATCTTCATTCCCCTATAAAGTGTGAATAGTTTGGGTGGTAAGTTTTTCTAGAGTCTTCCCTCCCCTTAAAGTTTGGTCTCTGCTGGTCTCTCTCCCCCTTATATCCAGCATTGGCCCTAGAGGCGCGACGTTATCGTTGCGCCTCTATTACGTTTAAGCTTACCATCATAAATTATTTATTGTTGCGCTGCATCATAAAATGAACTGATTTAGCAATTTTGATATAATTAAGTTCATCAAATTGCTTGATCTTTGGTTTTGACTTGGCTTCTCAACACTGAAGCGCACATGCCCCCGTGACGAGAACGCTTGGGGTTTGCTCGGGGGAATTTTAAGTTGCCATATCCACTTGCTTAAGCTCAACATCATGTCCCCAAAGTCTCTTTAGGTTCTCCATGACCACTTTCTCTGTATCTTGATCTAAACTGCGATTATATAGCATATTATGCTGTATAGTGAGCTTCCGTGTATTGTCTAAATCCGCTGATACCACCTGTAGATTTGGTTCGTGCAGGCCCAAATCATACATTCTTGAAAGGGCGGTGCGCGCCTGTCGATACCCATGCTCATCATGAATAGCTGAGACCACATAATAGGGTTTCTTCCCATTATCACCCAACGCAAAAAGGCGGAAGTCCCGCATCACTTTGGGGGAGAGATATTGCAAGATAAAGCTCTCATCCCGGTAATTCGCCCATGCATCTTTAAGCGCGCTGCGCCAGTCTTTGGTGCCGGCAAGGTCTGGGAACCACTCACGATCCTCTTCTGTGGGATCTGTTACGATACGGACAATATCCTGCATCATGGCAAACCCTAAAGCATAAGGGTTGATGCCAGAATAACGCGGGTCATCAAATTCTGGTTGGAACACCACGGAGGAGTGGGAGTGAAGAAATTCCATCACCGACCCGTCAGAAATCTGCCCCCGGGCATGGAGTTCATTCATAATATAATGGTGGGTGAAGGTGGCGCAGCCCTCATTCATCACCTTGGTTTGTTTTTGCGGATAGAAATATTGGGAGATATTCCGTACAATGCGCACCAGCTCCCGCTGCCATGGCATAAGGGTGGGGGAGGCTTTTTCAATAAAATAGAGAAGATTCTCTTCGGGCAGTTTAATATTTCTGACCTCCGTTTGCCGGTCTTCTTCTTCCTCCTCACTTTCGTGGGTATTGGGGAGAGTACGCCAAAGGTCATTGAAATTCTCCCGCTCATGCTCTGCCCGGGCCCGGATTTTTTCTGCCCGCTCTGTCTCGGAGAGTTTCGGCGGGCGATTGTAGCGAAACACCCCTTGGTCCATTAAAGAGTGGGCGGCATCAAGGATAGGTTCAACCTCATCAAGGCCATATTCATCCTCACATTTGGCAATATATTTTTTTGCAAAATCAAGGTAAGTGAGGATGGATGAAGCGTCCGTCCACTGACGGAAAAGATAGTTATTCTTGAAAAAATGATTATGCCCCATGCAGGCATGGGCAATGACCAAAGCCTGCATGGTCATGGAGTTTTCCTCCATAAGGTAAGCAATGCAAGGGTCAGAATTGATTATAATCTCATAGGCAAGGCCGGTGAAGCCCTTTTGATAATTCATCTGGTCCCGGGCAAAATGTTTGCCGAAAGACCAATGGTGATACATGAGCGGCATCCCGTGGGAGGAATAGGCGTCCAGCATTTGCTCTGAGGTAATGACCTCAATTTGATTGGTGTAGATATCAAGGCCAAGGTCATTCAGACCAATATCCTCAATGGCATCATAGGTCTTTTGCAGGTCAGAAAAGGTCCAAGCGCTGTCAGAGAAAAGGAGGTCAGATTTTGGCGTCGCGCTCATGCAGCGGCTCCTTTTTTGTCCTTCACGAAGAGCTCGCGGAAGACGGGGAAGATATCCTTCGGCGATGCAATGCGGGTCTGCGCAAAGCGGTGATCGGCGATGGAACGATAGGCCCGCCACAGCTCGGCGCCCGCATCAGGGTCGGAGAAGACGTCCATTTCCCGTTCGTCCAAAATCTCAATATACGCATAATATTGAATAATGGGCAGGACCTCTTCAGTTAAAAGCTGCACGCAAGTTTGCGCGTCCCCACTTTGGGTATAGCCGTCGGAGGCTTGGGCCACATAAAGGTTCCATTGGTCCGCCGGGTAACGGTCCTTTTGGATTTGCTGCATCACCTCAATGGCGGTGGAGACAATGGTCCCGCCGGATTGGCGGGAGTAGAAAAAGGTCTCCTCATCCACCTCTTCGGCATGGTGCGTATGCCGAATAAAGACCACATCCACCTTTTCATAGCGGCGCTGCAGGAAGAGATAGAGCAGCATGTAAAAACGTTTGGCGAGGTCCTTCTCCCGCTCCCCCATGGAGCCAGAGACATCCATCAGGCAGAACATCACCGCTGCGGTGGTGGGAACCGGCGTGGGCTCAAAGGCATTATAGCGCACATCAAGGGGGTCAATATAAGGGGCCCAACGGCGGCGAGCCTCTAGCTCTTCCAGCTTAGCTAAAACCTCTTTCAGTTCCGCCACCTGCTCCGGGGTGGGCTGAGCAATCGCTTCAAGGGTAAAAAGCTTTTCTTTCAGCGCATTGACTTCATCCGTGGACGGGCGATGGAGCGCTAATCTGCGGCCATGGGCGTTGCGCATGGTCCGGACGAGATTCATATTGGTGGGGCTGCCCGCCACGGTGAGCCCGGCGCGGCGATATTTCCAGGTCTCCATATCCTTCAAAGACGTTTTGACCATATTGGGCAGCTCAAGATCGTCAAAGAAAATATCGAGAAATTCATCTTGGGTGAGGGTGAAGGAGAAATTATCCTCCCCTTCGCCCGAATCAGACGCGTCCTTGCCGCCGCCGCCCTGGCCGGAGGGGGGTTTGCGCAAGCGGTCCCCTTGGGCAAATTCTTTATTGCCGGGGTGGACATGCTCTCGGCTGCCTGTTTTGGGGTCAAGGCGAAAGCGAGGTTCAGCCGTAGACTTAGCGGGAATTGAAATTTTGCCTGATTTTTCAAGCTCTTTCACAGAGCGGTCTTTTAAGCTTCGGGCGACAGCTTCTTTAATCTGCCCCCGGGCCCTGCGTAAAAAGCGTTGACGATTGCCAAGGGATTTTCCCTTTGGATTTAGGCGACGGTCAATAAAGTGGCTCATAAACTTAATGTAGAGGCGATTTGCTACAAAATCAGTAAAATTCCCGTAAGAAAAACATATAGCATCCTCGCGCCCAGCGGCGATAACATTACTCTCGCCGTAAAATCACTTCCGTCAACAGCGACCCCAATTTTCCAGGGGTGAAGCTTTGTTGGACAGCCGCCTGGTCATAGTCATTTTCCGCCCAATTCAAAAAATGCGCCCGGTTTGGCGTCACCCCATCGGTTGTGGCGGCCTTTTTATAAGTGTCAAAGAAATGGTCCAACACGCCGGTTTTGCCTGATTTTACATGGCCATAGCGATAGCTGAGCTGGTCAAGCGCTTCCTCCAGGGGGCGTTCTTCTTTGAGGAAGAGATAAAGGGTGGAGGCAAGCCCGGCCCGGTCTGCGCCCGACTTACAATGCATCATGGCGGGGTATTGGATTTTATCGAACAGTTCTTTGATCTCTAGGATAAAACGAACCTTGGGCGCTTCGCGGGAAAAGGCGCGGAAATTGTAAAAATCCAACCCC
>JBCCMT010000098.1:0-6740 GCA_039026195.1 Pseudomonadota bacterium
ATCAGCGCGATGAAGAGGAGGGGAAGATAAGCCGTTGGCGGAAGGTCTGTGGCAAAAAGAATATAAAGGGGCGCAATGATGATGGCAAAGGGGCTCATCATAAAAGCGGTGCGGCTGATCTTATGTAAAAAGCCCCAAATATGATCTGGCGCATGTCGTTGATAGGACGGCAAAAAGCGGATCGCTGCCCCTTCCATATTAAAGGTAAGGGCTAACCCCGCTAGGGCGCCCACCGCTTGGCTGGCAATAATAATCCCCACCTCTTCAGGGGAGAGGTTTTGGGTTAAAATATAAAGGATAAGAACCGTGGCCGCCGCCCCGCCAAGGCGGGAGACCAGCACGAGCCCCGCTGAGAAAGAGAGCTGTAAGTGAGGAGCTGAAAATAAAGTCACATTAGCGACAAAGGCTGAAACGCCCCTTCAGGTCAATATTTAAGCCCTGCTGGAATAGCTTATGCAACTTTAACAGTGCGGCCATTTTCTTGCCAAGCCGCTTCCATCAAGTCGGCAAACCGGTCCGCTGTCACCCCATATCGGTTGGGAATTTGGATGGCTTTGACAATTTGCGCCCCTGTGTTGGTCTGGTTCACATATCGAACCTCTAGACCATGATCAAAGGCATCCACAGATTTAATATGATCCCAATCCACTTTCACAGAGGTGAGGCCAATTTGCTGCTCAATACCGTCTTTGCCTAAATTCAGAAAATTCCAAGTGGGCCAAATGCCGGCGGACAGCATAGAGACAGAGAGAAGGGTCAGGGCGGACATGACATCCACCGGAATAGGTTTGCCGCTCACTAAGCCATAGCCTGTGATAACCACCTGTGCTGCCACCACAGCGGCTGCGCACACCGCGAAGGGAGATTGCCAGAACCGCGCTTGTAATCGAATATCCGAATTTATGTCGGAGGGGGGGGATGCAATTTCGCGATGTATCGTCGGCTTTTCCGCAGCGATATCCATATTCAACTCCACAAAATAGTTGAGAAGATCACGCATCTCAACAATGTTGTGGTATCAGTTTGTTGTAAAAGTAAGCTGAACAGATGAGGTTAATGGCTGGGCGCTTTCATTAACCTTTAGCTCCCGATAAAAGCAGCTTTTCCGGCCTGTATGACAGGCAGGCCCTTGTTGATGGACCCGGGCCAAAAGGGTGTCCTGGTCACAATCAATCTCTAAGCGGGTGACCTTTTGAATATTCCCCGAGGTGGCCCCTTTGTGCCAAAGTTCACTGCGGGAGCGTGACCAATAATGCATTTCCCCCGTCTCCAGGGTTTTCTCAAGCGCCTCTTTATTCACATAGGCTAGCATAAGGACCTCCCCCGTCTCCTCCTCAATGGTGATGGCGGGCATCAGGCCCTTGGCATCGAATTTAGGGCGAAAATCTGTGGTTTCATCGGTAGCGGTCATGGGCGGGCTCAATCAAAACTCATATAAAATAGAGGGTTAAGCTATATTCTTTTTATATAGCAAATATAAAACCATACGTCTTTATATTCGATAGAAAATATAGGGATTTTTGTAAATATCTGCAAAATATCAAAAGGTCTCTGTTTCCCCCGCTCTTAACGCCTATAGGACAAAAGGGCGGGGGAAACAGAGAAAAACGTTTCACATTTAGGAAAGTCTATCGCCCAATCAGTTGGAAAAAGCGTTGTTCAAACTTAGGGTCATCATTGAACACCCCTGTGAAGCGGGTGGTGATCGTCCCCACACCGGGTTTATGAACACCGCGGGTGGACATACACTGATGTTCCGCATCAATCATAATGGCCACGCCTCTTGGGTCGAGAACGCGGGTGAGGGTGTCTGCCACTTGCGCGGTCAATTTCTCCTGCACCTGTAGCCGCTTGGCATAAATATCGATCAGCCTGGCAAGCTTTGAGATGCCAACAACCTTATTTCTTGGCAGATAAGCGATATGGGCTTTTCCGATGATAGGCGCAATGTGATGCTCACAATAGCTCTCAAGGCGGATATCTTTAAGTAGGACAATATCGTTATAGCCCTCAACTTCTTCAAAAGTCCGGGCTAAGATTTCTTCAGGGTCTTCCGAATACCCCGAAAACCATTCTTTAAAGGCATTTGTCACACGCTTGGGGGTGTCGACCAGCCCTTCGCGATCAGGGTCATCTCCGATCCATTCAAGCAACGTGCGAACGGCCTGTTCGGCATCTTTCGCGGTTGGTTTTTGAGGGTTTAACAGATCGTCCACTGCGGACGCAGCAGGATCTTTGTCGTAGGCAATGACGCTCATGGGTCTGTCCTATCGATGCGCTGCGATTCCACTTTCGCAACTATGATGAAAATTAAAGTGACTTTTTACAAAGCTCACTCGTTGTGGCTTAAATGAAATGGGATCATTTTAAAAGATAGCAATGTCGTAAATGTCGCACCCCGGGTTGCGAGGAGAAACAGAAGGGCACAAATGCAATTTTATGACCTTATTTTTGTATGATAGCTTCACCCGAGAAAAATCGGCATTCACCCCCCAAGACTCAGATCATGTGACGGTTTATTCTTGCGGACCAACGGTTTACGCCCCGCCGCATATTGGGAATGCCCGGGCCGGTGTTGTTGCTGATACCCTCGTGCGAGTGCTGCGAGAGCATTATGGCAGTGGGCATGTGCAATTTGCCCGAAACTTCACGGATATTGACGATAAAATCATGAAGGCCGCGAAGGAAGAGGGCGTTGAGATCGATGTTATCACGGCGCGCGCTACAAAAGCCTATCTTGAGGGACTTGATGCCCTTGGCTGTGAACGCCCTGACGATGCCCCGCGCGCAACGGAGCATATTCCCGCCATGCAAGACCTGGTGGGGACCCTCCTGAAAAAAGGTCATGCCTATGGGGCGGAAGGCCATGTACTTTTTGATATTGAAAGCTTCCCTCAATATGGCGGCCTCTCAGGCTTAGATCGCGATGCGATTATCGCAGGCGCTCGGGTAGAGGTGGCCCCTTACAAGCGCGATCCTGCGGATTTTGTCCTGTGGAAACCCTCTGATGATGATGAACCTGGGTGGGAGGCCCCGGGGGATTGGCCCATTGAAGGGCGCGGGCGTCCTGGATGGCACCTAGAATGCTCCGCCATGATCAAAAAGGTTTTAGGGGACACCATTGATATTCATTTAGGGGGCCAGGATTTACGCTTTCCCCACCATGAAAATGAAATCGCGCAAAGCTGCTGTGCCAGCCACACCGGTGATGTGCCCTTGGCCCGCTATTGGGTGCATAATGGTATGCTCCGCATGGGCGATGAGAAAATGTCTAAAAGCTTAGGCAATATTGTGACCCCGCAGGAGCTTTTGCCCCATTGGCCGGGGGAGGTGATCCGCTTTGCCCTTCTCTCTGCGCAATATCGCCAGCCTTTAGAATGGTCTGAGGATCTATTGAAAAGCTCTAAAGCCCAGCTTGATCGCTTTTACCGTTTACTTGAGACCGCTAAAGAGGGCGGGGAGGTGGCCCCGGCCGTGAAGAAAGCGTTGCATGATGATTTGAATACCCCGCAAGCCATGGCCGCCCTCCATGAGCTCCGCGAGGCGGGGGACGCGGATGCCTTGCTGGCCAGTGGTCGGCTGATGGGCTTCTTCGGGATGTCTTCGGAGCAATGGTTCCACCAGGCGCATCTTGGGGACCTCACTGTGGATGAGATTGAAGAGTTGATTGCCCAGCGCCAGGCAGCTCGTGAAAGTAAGGATTTTGCGAAATCCGATCAAATTCGCGATGACCTGGCGGCAAAGGGCGTGATCTTAGAGGACAGTCCAGAGGGCGTGACATGGCGACGGGAGTAGGGGCTTGAAAGCCGCAATATGGCTCATAGTGCAACTGTTCTTCAACTCTTTCTCGGTGGTAGCTCTTACAGGCGTCTAACAGAAGCTGCTGAAAATCAGTCCATTTTTAAAAATGGGCACGAACTTGGCTTAACTCACGAAGAGGCACTAGCGATTTATGCATATTCCACCGAGCCAAATACAAAAGAAGCAACTTATGTTCGGATCAATCAATTTCTCCGTCAAAATCGCTCTACAACACCTGATATAGACCAAGCATATGGTCTGCTTCTTCAAAAAGCTTTATTTAAATTGCCAATTTACGTCGGGTGGACGCAGCGTAATGCTACCTTGCCTCCTCATGTGCTCGAAAAGATTGACCAGCTTGGTCAATTTGTTGATCCCGCTTTCCTAAGTAGCAGCCGGGGAGAATCGCCCTTCGAAGGCAATGACGTGTTTATATTATATTCACGAACGGGACGAAATATTTCAAGTCTTTCTCGTTTTCAAGGAGAGACGGAAATCCTATATCTACCAAACACTTATTTTTCTGTGCAGCGGTTTGGGCGAGACGAAAAAGGGTGTATCATCTACGCAAAGGAGGTCGAATGACTGATATTCTAGAGACCTTAGGCCCAGAAGATATTGATAAAGTTGATGAAAAAATAAGGGCACAGCGGTCTGTTCCTCAGCGAGGAGACCAGCCGTTTCGAATAGATGCGCCTTTCATATCATCTTCTTTTCAAGATCATAAGGGTAATATTTTGAATCCTAGTGGGGAAATGACCCAGCAAGGTGATCTGAACACAGCCCTGTGGCAAAAGCTTCGCTTTAGTCGAGCGAAAGCATCCCTGACAGCTTTATTTGCATGGTTCACAGCAATTATCCCCGTTGGAATTTTTGGTTTGTCAATTTTGGAAACAGCTTTTGTTTCTGCGCCTCTGCTCGCCCTTGGGATTTATTTCTTATCGGATCATCTGTGGATATCTAGTCAAAAAAATACGCATTCTGAGCCATCAGTAGACAAATGATAGATTTTTAGTAAGTTCTCATGCTTAATGATTTATACTCCGATGCATTATTAGAGGCGGCGGCTGACATCCCCGAAGAGGGCGTCTTGTCCGATGCCGATGCCTCGGCGCGCCGTAGCTCTAAGGTTTGCGGCTCTGAGGTGGGGGTCACCCTCAAAATGCAGGACGGCGTGGTGGCGGATATTGCGTTGGAGGTGAAGGCTTGCGCCCTGGGGCAAGCGTCTTCCTCCATCCTGGCCCGGCATATTCGCGGCGCCTCGCCCACCGAGCTCTATCGTGTGCGGGAGGAGATGTTGGCCATGCTGAAAAAGGATGGCCCCCCGCCGCAAGGGGAGCGCTGGGCGGCGCTTGAAAAACTTCAGCCGATTAAGGATTATCCTGCCCGCCATGCCTCCACCATGTTGGTGTTTGAGGCAGTGGTGGATTGTCTAGAGCGCATCGCGGATAAGTGTGTGCGGTTATCCGCAAAAGATGCGCGACAAAACAAGAACCTAGAGCCATTGAGCGATTCCAAAGGAACGCGAAATGCTCTGAACCAAATGAAAGACGGCACATCGTGAACGCTATTCTTAAACTTGTTGCGCTCTTTTTGCTGCGGACCTATCAACTCACCCTCTCACCCCTTTTCTATCTCATGGGCGTCCGCTGTCGGCATGAACCTACCTGTTCGAGTTATGCCATGGAGGCCTTTCGTCAGCACCCCCCCTTAAAGGCTTTTTGGTTAACCGCTGACCGATTGGGGCGCTGTCGACCGGGGGGCACCCATGGATATGACCCTGTGCCGCCAGCGAAGGGGGACCTTAAATCAAAATAGGCGCCTCCGCTTCACTTTGTCCAAGGCAAAAAAGACTTGTTATTCTTCGGTTCAGATCAACATTTAAATTGTGTGGCAAGACAACAACTCTCACACTTGATCTTATGAAACGGAAGGCATTCGTCCATGGCCAAAACTGAAGACACGACGCCAGGACGGGCCGTGCCCGGCGGGCGCTTCTCCCGCCTGGCCAAATTTGGCGGCTTAGGAACCAGCATTGCCAGCAATATGGTGGTGGAGGGGGCGAGCCGATTGGCGAAAGGTGAGCGACCGTCGCTCAATGACCTTCTGCTTACTCCCAATAACGCCCGGAAGGTGGCCGACCAGCTTTCCCAGTTGCGCGGGGCGGCCATGAAGATGGGGCAGCTTTTGTCCATGGATGGGGGTGATTTTATTCCGCCTGAACTTGCGGATATTTTGTCTCGCCTCCGCGCCTCCGCCCATTCCATGCCACCAAAACAATTGCGCCGCGTTCTGAATGACAATTGGGGCCGCACTTGGCTCACGAAATTTGAGAAATTTGAAGTGACCCCCATGGCCGCGGCCTCCATCGGTCAGGTGCATCGCGCCAAAACCAAAGATGGCCGAGACCTCGCCGTGAAAATCCAATATCCCGGCGTGCGGCAAAGCATCGATAGTGATGTGGATAATGTGGCCATGCTGATCCGCCTTTCGCAAATGGTCCCCGACGGGGTGGACGTGACCCCCTTTTTAGAAGAGGCGAAACGTCAGCTCCATGACGAAGCGAATTATCAACGGGAGGGGGAGTATCTGCAAAAATTCCGGACGCATCTGGCGGACATGCCTGATTTTGTGCTGCCCGAATTTTATGGTGATCTGACTACAGAAAATGTCCTCGCCATGTCTTATATGCCAGGCCGGTCCATTGAGACCTTAGCGGACGCCCCGCAAGAGGAGCGGAACCGGGTGATGGGCTTGCTGATGGAACTTTTAGTCAAAGAGCTGTTTGACTTCCGTCTGATGCAAACGGACCCGAATTTTGCGAATTTTCATTATGATGACAAAACCGGTAAAATTGTTCTACTCGACTTTGGCGCAAGCCGGGATGTGCCGGAAGAGCTGTCTAAGGGCTATCAGGCCCTATTAAAAGCGGGCATCGC
>JBCCMT010000099.1:0-6721 GCA_039026195.1 Pseudomonadota bacterium
TGGGCGGCCTGGGCCAATGGGACAGCGGTGCGAGAGCTTGATTTTCACGATACATTTTTAGCGGCTGATTATTCTCACCCTGGGGATAATATTCCCCCCATTCTCGCCGTCGCGCAACAGATGGGGAAAAGCGGGGCTGATCTCTTGCGCGGTATTGTGACGGGGTATGAAATTCAAGTTAACCTCGTGAAGGGGATCTGTCTGCATGAACATAAAATCGATCATATTGCCCATATTGGTCCGTCTGCGTCAGCCGGGGTGGGAACGCTTCTTGGTCTTGAAAAAGATATTATCTATCAAGCGATCCAGCAGGGGTTGCACTGTACCGTGACGACCCGGCAATCCCGTAAAGGGGAGATTAGTTCGTGGAAAGCCTTTGCGCCAGCTTATGCAGGGAAGACCGCAATTGAGGCGGTGGATCGCTGTATGCGGGGGGAAGGGGCGCCTAGCCCCATTTATGAGGGGGAGGATTCTGTGATTTCCTTTATCCTGAATGGCCGGACCGCGCGGGACCAAGGCAAGTCCCCCTATGAGCCAAGCTATATGGTGCCTCTACCGGCGCCGGGGGAAGCAAAGCGCGCCATTTTAGAAACCTATACCAAAGAGCATTCAGCGGAATATCAATCTCAAGCGTTGATTGATCTTGCGTTTAAGATGGGGAAAAAGATCGAGAATTTTGATCAGGTGAAGTCCATTGTTCTGCATACCTCTCACCATACTCATTATGTGATTGGGACAGGGGCGGGGGACCCCCAAAAAATGGACCCTCACGCATCGCGAGAGACGTTAGATCATTCCATTATGTATATTTTCGCCGTCGCCTTGCAGGATGGGGAATGGCATCATGTAAAATCCTATGCGCCTGAGCGGGCCCAGCGGGAAGATACAGTACGCCTCTGGCATAAAATTTCCACGACAGAAGACCCTGAATGGACACGGCGCTATCACTCTCCTGACCCTAAAGAAAAAGCGTTTGGGGCGCGGGTCGTCATCACCATGGAGGATGGTCAAGTGATTGAAGATGAGATGGGCATTGCCAACGCCCACCCCTTGGGCGCTCGCCCCTTTGGCCGGGAGGAATATATTCAAAAATTCCAAACCCTAACAGAGGATATTCTTGAGACGTCGGAAAGTGATCGCTTTTTAGAATTGGTCCAGCGCTTGCCAACCCTCTCTGCGGAGGATGTACAGGAGCTCAACCCTGTGGCGCCGCAAGACTATTTGGAAGAGAACGGATTAAAGGGAATTTTTTAGTACTGAAATTGCGCTTCCCCTCGCCCTTCGAGGCTACCTTCGGTAGCACCTCAGGGTGAGGAGAAGCGCAGAAAGTGACCTCATCTTGAAATGCTATCGAAGGTAGCCTCGAAAGATAAGGAAGCTTAAGGAGGGAAAATGGATAAAACTACATGGGTTTACATGTTAAGATGTAACGATGGAAAATATTATGTGGGCAGCTACAGAGGAGAGGATATTACAACCCGTGTCGTTGAGCATAATGCTGGTATATACGACAAAGCATGGACGAAAAAGAGAAGACCTGTCACTTTGGTGTGGTCTGATCTTTTCCCAAATGCAGATCAAGCTGTAGACTTTGAACGTCAAATTAAGGGGTGGAATCGAAAGAAGAAGGAGGCTCTTATTGAAGGTCGACATCATGAGTTACCAGCGCTGTCTCGTCGAGGACCTACGTGATAATAGTCGTCACACCCTTCGAGTTTGCCTACGTAGCACCTCAGGGTGGGGGATTTTGTAACCTTAATACTTTTAAAAGACTTATAGTTAGCCTCATCCTGAGGTGCTCAGCTTGCTGAGCCTCGAAGGACGAGGCGGATAAAAAAGAAAGGATCACATATTGCTCTTCACAAAAAGAACACCTGCTGAGAAGCGTGAGACCTTCCGTGATCAGTTAAAGAGTGGAAAGCTTCATCAGTTTCCCGGGGCGTTTAACCCCCTCTGTGCGCAGCTCATTGAACGGAAAGAATTTGATGGCGTTTATATCTCTGGCGCGGTGATGTCAGCGGATCTGTGTCTGCCAGATATTGGTATTGCAACGCTGACGGAGTTTGTAAACCGAGGACAACAAATTGCCCGGGTCACAGACTTGCCTGCCTTTATTGATATTGACACAGGCTTTGGGGAGCCGATGAGCGCGGCGCGGACTGTGCGGCTTATGGAAGAAGCTGGGCTGGCGGGGTGCCACATTGAAGACCAGGTGATGCCCAAGCGGTGCGGCCATCTAGATGGTAAAGAGATGGTGGAAACGGCCACCATGGTCCAGCGGGTACGGGCCGCCGCTGATGCAAAGCTCGATCAAAATTTCACCCTGATCGCCCGTTGCGATGCCCGCGCGACAGAAGGGTTAGAGCGCGCGATCGATCGTATGAAGGCCTATGTGGATGCAGGGGCGGATATGATCTTTCCTGAGGCGATGAAGTCAGAGGCTGAGTTCGAAGCGGTGCGCGCTGCCATCACGGTCCCCCTTCTTGCCAACATGACGGAGTTTGGGAAGAGCCGTTTGCTGACGAAAAAAGAGCTGGCCGACCTTGGGTTTAATGTGGTGATTTATCCTGTGACCACCTTGCGTCTCGCCATGGGGGCGGTGGATAAAGGGCTTCAGCATATTAAAGAGGTCGGGGATCAAAATGGTATTTTAGATGAGATGCAGCATCGCCGTGATCTTTATGACCTTCTCCGGTATGAAGATTATAATGGCTATGACACCTCAATATTTAATTTCCAAGTGGGTGACACGCCTAAGGACTAAAAATCTAAAAGATATATAAGGAGACGACATCATGGGTGAAGACGTAAAATATGGCCTTGCAGGGGTGCTGGCGGACGACACGGCTGTCTCAAAAGTGATGCCGGAAACCAATTCCCTCACCTATCGGGGGTATGCGGTACAAGATTTGGCGGCCCACTGCCGATTTGAAGAGGTGGCCTATTTGATTTGGCACGGAGAGTTGCCCACCGAAGAGCAATTAGGGGCATTGAACGCCCAAGAAAAATCTGAGCGCGGCTTGTCAGTAAATCTCCTAAATGTGATGAAGCTTTTCAATGAAAAAGCCCACCCCATGGACACACTGCGCACGGCGGTCAGCTTTTTAGGGCAAGAAGACAACACAACGGACATTTCAACGCCCGAAGGGTTGATGGAAAAATCAGTCCGTATGTATGCGAAAATTCCGCAAATCATCGCCACAGACTATCGTTTACGCAATGGGTTAAACCCCATTCATCCTGATCCAAGTCTCGCCTTTTCAGAAAATTTCTTCCATATGTGTTTTGGGGAGGTGCCTGCGCCAGAAGTAGTGAAGTGTTTTGACATCTCCATGACGCTTTATGCGGAGCATTCATTTAATGCCTCTACCTTCACCGCCCGTACGATTGCATCCTCAACGTCAGATATTTACTCTGCCATCACAGGCGGGATCGGGTCCCTAAAAGGGCCGCTTCACGGCGGGGCGAATGAAGCTGTGATGCATATGCTAAAAGAGGTGGGTAGCCCTGATAACGCAAAGGCATGGATGCTAGATGCCCTGGCCACAAAGAAAAAAATCATGGGCTTTGGGCACCGGGTTTATCGGTCTGGGGATAGTCGTGTGCCCACCATGACAGAAGCCTATCAAAAAATGGTGGATGTGATCGGAACGGAAGAGGCCAAATCCTATTGGGAAATGTCCTCGATTTTAGATGAAACCATGGTGGCGGAAAAAGGGATTTATCCAAACCTCGACTTTCCCGCCGGGCCGGCCTATTATTTGATGGGGTTTGAAATCCCTATGTTTACCCCTATTTTTGTCATGTCACGGATTACCGGCTGGACGGCCCATGTGATGGAACAGCTGGGTGATAATAAACTCATTCGTCCACTATCTAATTATACAGGGTCCACCCAGCGAGAAGTTCAGCCTATGGATCAGCGGGGTTAGGTTTGACTAAGGGCTGGCTGAAAAAGCTGGTCTCTTTCCATTGCGGGCGCTCGACACTATTCGCAATGGCATAGACAATGTGATAGTTAAGCGCTGAAAATCTAGCGGCCGCAGCATAGTTGAGGGGCAAATCCGTTTCGTCGGAGGGTTTGTGATAATGGGTGTTGAGAAAATTATTGAAAACGTCTTCCCCTCCATTCTCCCACCCTAAAAATAAGAATACCGAAGGGATGCCCGCTTTCACAAAGCTATAATGATCAGACCGGACAAAAAGGGACATATGCGGCACTGGATCCGGGGTGAGAGTAATGCCCATGTTGCTTGTGGCCTCCTCCACAATTGCGCCCAAATTAGAATGGTCCATGCCAAAGGCAATGACGTCGGTAAACTCATACAGCAAAATGGGCATGTCGAGATTTACATTCGCAACAATTTCTCCCCTTGTTATGGAGGGGGTGAAGGCAAAATATTCCGACCCCAGAAGGCCTATCTCTTCTGCTGTCAGCGCAATGAAAATGACAGATCGTCGAGGTCTTTTTGGGGCGTCCATCAACTTCCGGGCCGCCTCCATCAGGGTGGCCACCCCCGTCGCATTATCAATAGCACCGTTATAAATGAGGTCTTGATGGCGGGAGGGGGTCTCCTTCATGCCGATATGATCTAGATGCGCCGATAGAACCACATATTCATGTTTTAAGACGGGGTCAGATCCTTCCACCATGCCAATAACATTTGGCGAGCGATAGGTTTCAAATTTTGTCGCGGTGGTCAGGGTTGCTGTTATGCCCAAGGGTTGCGGCGTGGCCACCCCCGCCCAAACGCTTTCCCAGTCTAGGTTTGTGGCCTTTAAAAGCTTTTCCGTCCCGTCGGCCGTTAACCGCACCGCAGCGTCGATGGTTTGGTAATGCCCCTCTGGGTGCAGAACAATATTATTCAGCGGTTTTAGATCTTCCTCATCGGGGAGGGGAGAGAAAATTTTAGGCAAATGGCTGGCGGAGAGGGTGACCACCCCGACCGCCCCATGGCGGGCTGCGGTGTCATATTTCGTCCGTTTGTTCCGTAAGTGGGCGGCCTCCTCTGGGGGCATGTCCTTTAACACTTCATCGGTGATGACCACAATCTTCCCTTGAACGTCTATGTCTTGATAGGCCGTATACCCAAATTGGGGGGCGTCGATCCCGCCCCCCATATAGACAAGGTCGCCGGTGGCGGTGATCTCTTCTTCAGTGGGGGAGGGGAGGGGGACAAAATCCCTCTGTACGAAGAAGGGGTCTTGCCCGTGGATATGGAAAGAGGATTTTTGCAGGATGCTGATATTTCTCCCCAAAGGAACCTCTTGAAAATAACTATTGTCATCTCCGGCTGGTGTTAAGCCCATATCCTCAAAAGACGCCGCGACATAAGCCGCTGCTTTTTGATAGCCTCGCGTTCCTGCCTTTCGTCCCTCCAAGGCATCACTTGCGAGGAAGGTCATATCTTCCTCAAACCGTGCGGCGGAAAGATGATCTGCCCCCACCTTATTTTGTGTCAAGGGCGGGCTTGCAGCGGTGCAACTGCCCAGCAGGATCAGGCTGACCAGTGCTATTCGCCAGGTGAGAGGAGGCATCGACACTATCCTTTTATGATTTTTTGAATGCTATTATCGTCATTCATAAGCACCACGGTGGGCTTATGATGTGGGGCTTCCTCCTCCGTCACTTGACCAAAGGCCGCAATAATGACCTTATCGCCCGCATGGGCAAGGCGCGCCGCAGCCCCGTTCAGCATCAAGGTGCCCGATCCAGCGTCCGCTTCGATCACATAGGTTGAAAGCCGCTGACCATTGGTAATATTCCACACATCCACATGTTCATGGGGGAGAATGCCAGACGCCTCTAACAGGGCGCTATCAATGGCAATAGATCCCTCATAATGAAGGTCGGTCATGGTCAGGGTCGCGCCATGGAGTTTCGCTTTCAGCATCTTAAGGAGCATAATTGATGTGTAACTTTCTTATTTGCAGATCGAATATAGAATTATTGTCTTTACAGCAGAAGCCTTTAAACCAGCCACAGCGAAAATGTTAGCGATCAATAGGATATCCCATGAACCAACAGCTTGTTAGTGAATATTACGGCAAAATCTTGCAACAGTCAGAGGATTTAAAAACCGATGCCTGTTGTACGGTGGAGGATATTCCCCGTTGGCACAAATCTATCCTCTCAAATATTGCTGATGAGGTGATGGCCAAATATTATGGCTGCGGGCTGATTGCTCCACTGGCCTTAGAAGGCGCACGGGTGCTCGATCTGGGGTCAGGGTCTGGCCGAGATGTCTATGCCCTGGCCCAAATGGTCGGACCAAAGGGCGAAGTGGTTGGGGTCGATATGACCGATGAACAACTGGCCGTCGCGAAAGCCCATCAGGATTGGCACGCTGAAAAATTTGGGTTTGCTAATGTCAGCTTTCATAAAGGCACTTTGGAGGAACTTGACCAAATTGGCTTAGAACCTGGCAGTTTTGATGTGATTGTCTCCAATTGTGTAATTAATCTATGCACGGATAAGCCAGCGGTGCTGCGCCATGTGCAAAGTTTGCTGAAACCAGGGGGCGAGTTTTACTTCTCCGATGTCTATGCTGATCGCCGCTTGCCAAAGGCCATCCATGACGACCCTGTCCTTTATGGGGAGTGTTTGGGCGGTGCTCTTTATTGGAATGACTTTGTGAATATGTCCAAGGCCGCTGGGTTTGCGGACCCTCGGCTTGTCACGTCTCGGCCACTAGCGGTGGAAAATGTACTTTTGCAAGAA
>JBCCMT010000100.1:0-6568 GCA_039026195.1 Pseudomonadota bacterium
AAGCGGAAGCCGGCCTTCATCACCCGGGTATAGCCGCCCTGACGCTCTTGGTAGCGAGGGCCAAGGGTTTCAAAAAGCTTGCCCACCATGGCCACATCACGGATCTGGCTAATCGCCTGACGCCGGGCATGGAGATCACCTTTCTTTGCCAAGGTAATCAGCTTATCTGCAATGGGCTTCAGCTCCTTCGCCTTGGGCAAAGTGGTGGTGATTTGCTCATGCTTAATTAAGGATGCCGCCATATTGGCGAACATCGCTTTGCGATGGCTGGCAGTCCGGTTGAGCTTCCGGTGCGCTTTTCCGTGACGCATAGGTCTTCTCTCTTCTTAGGCTTATCCCTTTAGCGGGGAATAAGCTATGATTGATCTTCAAACTTGCGCGCAAGTTCTTCAATATTATCCGGCGGCCAATCCGGCACATCCATCCCAAGATGGAGACCTAAGGTGGCCAAGACTTCTTTAATTTCGTTCAAGGATTTCCGTCCAAAATTTGGTGTCCGGAGCATTTCGGCTTCGGTCTTTTGGATCAGGTCCCCAATATAAACGATGTTATCATTCTTCAAGCAGTTGGCTGAACGAACAGACAACTCAAGCTCATCCACCTTGCGCAATAACGCAGCGTTAAAGAGGAGCTCTTCTTCAGGGTTGCTCGCTTCGTCCTTTTTCGGTTCATCGAAATTGACGAAAATTTGAAGCTGGTCTTGTAGGATCCGTGCCGCATAGGCCGCTGAATCCTCTGGACTGACCGCCCCATTGGTTTCAATCTCTAAAATCAAGCGGTCATAGTCGAGCACTTGGCCTTCCCGCGTATTCTCCACCTTGTAGGAGACGCGGCGCACGGGGCTGTAAAGACTGTCCACGGGGATCAAGCCAATGGGTGCATCCTCCGGCCGGTTGCGGTCCGCCGGCACATAGCCTTTCCCATTTTGGACAGTGATTTCCATGCGGAAGTCTGCGCCCTCATCAAGGGTACAAATCACATGCTCTTTATCAAGAATTTCAATATCCGCAGTTTCTTGAATATCGGCGGCCGTGACCACGCCCGGGCCGGTCTTATGCAGCACAAGGCGCTTAGGTCCATCCACATGCATACGGATGGCCAGCTGTTTAACATTAAGAACGATCACCGTTACATCTTCCCGAACGCCGGGAATAGACGAAAACTCATGGACCACGCCATCAATTTGAATGGCTGTCACCGCCGCCCCTTGAAGAGACGACATCAAAATACGGCGCAAAGAGTTGCCTAAGGTCAGACCAAAGCCCCGCTCTAGCGGTTGGGCCACAATGGTGGCTTTCCGCTGCGGGTCAAAGCTATGTTCAACCTCAAGCTTTTGCGGCTTGATCAATTCTTGCCAGTTTTTCTCGAGCATATATTCTCCTCGCGAGGGATGGGGCCTCGCGTTCGATTACGAGGGCAGTTAAACGCGACGACGTTTCCGGGGGCGCACCCCGTTGTGGGGAATAGGGGTGACGTCCCGAATATTGGTGACCACAAGACCAATGGACTGGAGCGCGCGAAGGGCACTTTCTCGCCCAGACCCAGGGCCACGGACCAAAACATCTACATTTTTAAGGCCGTGTTCCATGGCCTTTTTTCCCGCATCTTCCGCCGCCATTTGCGCTGCGAAGGGGGTAGACTTCCGCGAGCCCTTAAAGCCCATGAGCCCAGAGGAGGACCAGGAAATCGCATTTCCTTGCTCATCGGCAATGGTCACCATAGTGTTGTTGAAAGATGCATTCACATGCACCACACCATTGACAATATTCTTACGTTCACGACGCCGAACGGCGCCCCGCTGTGGTTGACGAGCCATTATTTCTTCTTCCCAGCAATAGGTTTCGCAGGTCCCTTCCGGGTACGCGCATTTGTGTGTGTCCGTTGCCCGCGAACGGGTAATCCGCGACGATGGCGTAGACCGCGATAGCAACCAAGATCCATCAGCCGTTTGATATTCATGGAATTCTCACGACGCAAATCCCCCTCCACGGTGTGGTTAGCGTCAATGGTTTCCCGAATGCGCAAAATTTCAGCATCACTCAAATCTTGGACCCGCGCAGAGTCTGCGATGCCAACTTCAGAGGTAATCTCTTTCGCCTTGGCACTTCCAATACCATGGATATAGGTTAACGCGATATGGACGCGTTTGTTATTTGGGATATTTACCCCTGCAATACGAGCCACAATAGCCTCTTTCGTATAAATCATCCCCCAAGGGGGGTCTTCAAACGGGTGCGCTGACAAGGTCAACGCAAATTAAATTTTAGGCGAAGAAACCGCTTATAAGCCGCTTCCCCGCTACGTCAAGCCAAACTGTCTAAAATTGAGGTGATTTGGCTTTGCACCTCTTCAACGCTTTGCATCCCATCAATGTCTTTGACGAGCCCCTTGTCTTTATAAAAGGGGACGAGGGGCGCTGTTTGCGCATGGTAGACCGATAAACGGTTGCGGAAGGTCTCTTCATTATCGTCGGCGCGAACCTCTTGTCCCGCCGCCTTTGTTTCCGCGATCCGACTATTCAGCCGATCCACCAACGCGTTTTCATCAACTTCGAGGTTTAATACCACATCGATCTTGCGATTTTTGTCCTGTAAGATTGTTTCTAACATCTGCCCTTGAGGAAGGGTGCGAGGAAACCCGTCCAGCAAAAAGCCGGGGGTACAATCTTCCTTCTCAATCCGCTCAGAGATAATCCCCGCCACAATATCGTCGGAGACCAATTCGCCCCGCGCCATGATCGCTTCCGCTTGAAGGCCAATGGGAGTTTTCTCCGCAATGGCACTGCGTAGCATATCGCCGGTGGAAAGTTGAGGGATCCCCCTACTCTGGGCAATATGGGCGGCTTGAGTTCCCTTCCCTGCCCCGGGCGGTCCTAGAAAGATAACGATCATCGGCGAGGTCCCCCTCTTAATTTTGATTTTTTGATGAGTGACTCATATTGTTGGGCCAACAGATGCCCTTGAATTTGCTGCACCGTGTCCAAGGTTACTGTACACACAATCAAAAGTGACGTACCGCCAAGATAAACCGGGATAGCGCTATTCTGCATCCGCAAAAATTCAGGAAGCAAACACACCGCCGTCAAATAAAGCGCCCCGATCACCGTAATACGCGTCAAGACATAGTCGATATAGTCTGCCGTCCGAGGGCCAGGGCGATAGCCTTGGATATAGCCCCCATATTTTTTCAGATTATCCGCCGTATCCTCAGGGTTAAACACAATGGAGGTATAGAGGAAACAAAAGACGATAATCAGCGCCCCGTAAAAGAGCATATAGGGGATCGTCCCCGGCTGGATCGCGCCCACCATGTCTTGCAACCAAAGGGGCGCGTCGGTGCCAATCGCCCCTTGGGCCGTGGCCGGCAAGAAAAGCAAGCTGGATGCGAAAATCGGCGGGATCACCCCAGCGGTGTTGAGTTTCAAAGGAAGGTGAGACTTCTCCCCCTCTGACATGCGGTTGCCTTGCTGACGGCGAGGATATTGCACCAATAACCGACGCTGCGACCGCTCCATGAAAACAATAAAGGCGATGGTTGCGACAGCTAGGATCAAGACGCCCACAATGATTGGGGCCGCCACGGTGTTATTCGCGCCGGAGGCCAACAGCCCCGCCGCCGCCCGCGGTAGCTCCGCGATAATCCCAGCGAAAATGATCAGGGAAATGCCATTCCCGATGCCCCGCGCGGTGATTTGCTCCCCAAGCCAGACCAGGAACATCACCCCGCCCACAAGGGTAATAACAGAGGTCGCCAGGAAGTAGATACCGGGGTTTGGGACAACGGCAACGCCCCCACTGCTCGACCCCATCAGGGTCACGGCAATGAAATAACCTTGGATGGTCGCTAAGACGACGGTCAAATAACGGGTATATTGATTGATTTGTCGGCGTCCACTCTCCCCCTCTTTCTTAATCGCCTCAAGGGAGGGGATCACCGCAGACATCATCTGCATAATAATCGATGCCGAAATATACGGCATAATATTCAGCGCGAGGATCGCCATCCGCTCCGTCGCGCCGCCGGAAAAGAGGTTGAAGGTTCCAAGCAGTCCGCCGGTTTGAGTGGCGAACAACTCCCCAAAGGCCACGGGGTTGATCCCCGGCAAGGGAATGAAGGTGCCCACCCGATAAACCACCAAGGCGCAGAGGGTAAACAGCAAGCGTTTTTTCAACTCATCCGCCTTCGCAAAGGAAGATAAGTTCACATTGGACGCAAACTGTTCAGCGGCTGATGTCATCTTTTGATTTATCCATATCGCTTAAGATAAAAAGAGAGGGGTCTTCCCCTCCCCCAATGAGAGTTAGGCTTTTGCCTTTTTGTGCGGCCCCCGCAGGCGCTGATGTTTTTCAGGCCGGGTCATGGTGATCGACCCCCCTGCTTTTTCGATGGCTTCGCGCGCTGATTTGGTCGCATAGGTTACCGTCACATCAAGCTTTGCGGAAAGCTCACCTGACCCCAAAAGACGAAAGCCGTCTTTTTTGCGGCGAACAAGACCCGCCTCCACAAGGCCATCTTCCGTGATAGTGGAATGCCCTGCATCAGCCGCAGCCTGAAGATCTGCGAGATTAATCTCAACATAGTCTTTGGTATTAGGGGCGTTGAAGCCGCGCTTTGGCAACCGCATGTGAAGGGGCATTTGACCACCTTCAAACCCTTTAATCGCCACACCGGAACGAGATTTTTGCCCCTTTACCCCGCGACCAGCCGTCTTGCCGGTGCCAGAGCCAATTCCGCGCCCAACACGTTTTTTCGTTTTGCGGGCGCCTTCATTATCGCGTAAATCACTTAGTCTCATCTTATTATCCTCGACTTTGCGGCCTCATTCTATCGCGCATTTTATGCGCTTTTAGAGGCCTCGCCTAAAAACAAAGGGGTGGGCTTATTCGCCCACCACCTCAACCATATGGCTGATCTTACGGATCATGCCGCGCACGGACGGGGTATCTTCAAGCTCCCGCGTCCGGCCAATTTTACCTAAACCAAGACCCTTTAAGGTGGCCAGCTGATCTTTCGGCCGACGGATAGGGCTACCGGTTTGTTTGACTGTTAATGTCTTTTTCTCAGCCATTCTTCTCTTCCTTTACGCCACATCTGCAACGGAGGCATCCGCCTGCACCGCTGCCCGACGGGCCACAATGTCAGAAACCTTTAGGCCCCGCTTTGCCGCGATGGAACGCGGATTGGTTTGGTTTTTAAGGGCGTCTACGGTGGCGCGGATCATATTGTAAGGGTTGGAGGTCCCAATGGATTTTGCCACCACGTCTTGTACGCCCAGCATCTCAAACACCGCCCGCATCGGACCACCGGCAATCACGCCTGTCCCTGGAGGGGCCGTGCGCATCACCACTTTCCCCGCGCCATGGCGGCCAGAGGCATCATGGTGCAAAGTCCGTCCGTCCCGCAAAGGCACACGGATCAAATTGCGCTTGGCCTCTTGGGTGGCTTTCCGGATCGCCTCAGGCACCTCACGGGCCTTGCCCTTGCCAAAGCCCACACGACCTTTTTGGTCGCCCACCACCACAAGGGCAGCAAAACCAAAGTTTTTCCCGCCCTTTACGGTTTTTGACACACGGTTGATCGCCACAAGGCGGTCTGTGAATTCATCCCGCTCTTCTTCACGATCCCGACCGCGTCCGCGGCCTTTGCCGCCTTGTTGGGGTTCTCTTGCCATTGCCAGTGCCTCTTAAAACTTCAGGCCGCCCGCACGGGCCGCCTCTGCTAAGGCCTTCACCCGGCCATGAAATAAATATCCGCCACGGTCAAAGACCACTTCTTCAACGCCAGCTTCTTTTGCGCGGGTCGCGATCAGTTCCCCCACCTTGGAAGCTGATTCCACATTGGCGCCCTTAGGGTTCGCCGCGCGGAAGTCTTTTTCCAAAGACGACGCTGACGCCAAGGTTTTCCCAGCGCGATCATCAATGATCTGCACCGCAATATTCCGGCCAGAGCGGAACACAGAAAGACGAGGCTTTCCGCCAGATTTGCGCGCTAAGCCGGCCCGGGTCCGGCCAGCGCGACGTTTGAGTTTTTGTGTACGTGTTAATGCCATAATGATCATCCAAAAAGAAGGGTTACTTCTTCTTGCCCTCCTTCCGGAAGATATATTCGCCTGCATACTTCACGCCCTTGCCCTTATAGGGCTCAGGGGGACGGAAGCTACGGATTTTTGCCGCCACTTGACCCACGGCCTGCTTATCGCGGCCGGTGATTTCAATTTCAGTGGGCTTCGCACATTTGATTTCGATCCCCTCAGGGGTTTCAAATTCCACATCGTGGCTATAACCGAGGGCAAGCACGAGGGTTTTGCCTTTTTGGCCTCTGTTTTCTTGACGTCTGACTCTTCTTGTTTGCGAAGCTCGTCGACGGAGAATCCCTTGATCGCCGACATGAGGTCGACCTTTGCTCCCGCGGTTTCCTTGTCGGCGTGCTCGGGGACGGGCGGCGGCGGCTTGGGCGTCTCGTCGGCGACCGGCGGAGGAGGTGGCGGAGGCGGTGGCGGTTGCTCGGCCTCGGCGACGGGCGGCGCGGGCGGCGGAGGAGGGGGCGGCTCTGTTCCCGGTGCGGCGCC
>JBCCMT010000101.1:0-6528 GCA_039026195.1 Pseudomonadota bacterium
AATAAATGCTTAATCATTAAACATATCGCATATTTAGAGAATAAACAAATGGCACTTAAAGGGGTTTGAAATATGACGTCATACGGCAATATACCTGATGCTCAGCAACTTCATCCGCTTCAGGATCACCCTCGGATCACATTTTTACAAAACCTTTCCCTCCCCCCAAATGTCAGTGTGGGTGCATATAGCTACTATGATGATGAAAAAGGGGCAGAAGCGTTCCAAAAGAATATTCTCTATCATTTTGAATTCACTGGAGACCACTTGAAGATTGGAAAATTTTGCGCCCTTGCCAGCGGCACAAAATTTATGATGAATGGCGGCAATCACCGTATAGATGCCTTCTCCACATACCCTTTCATGATTTTTGGCGGGGATTGGGCCAACCGCTTTCCTGAAGAAAATGATTTTCCCTCAAAAGGCGATACCGTCATTGGCAATGATGTCTGGATGGGCTGGAACAGTGTGATGATGCCAGGCATCGAAATTGGAGATGGTGCCATCATCGCATCCCACGCTGTCGTTACAAAAGATGTGCCCCCTTACGCTATTGTGGCCGGCAATCCTGCAACAATCATTCGGCTACGATTTTCAGAAGAGATTATTTCTATACTGTTGAAACTCAAATGGTGGAATTGGGATGTGGATACCATCACTACCCATCTCCCCATCATTAGCGGCAGTGATGTAGGCGCCCTCAAAAGTTTGTGCGATAACTTCACAGTATAAAAAGCATAGGATCCATGCCCCTATGCTCTTCTATAGCATCGGATGTTCGTCTATACTCACGCCCTCGCGATAGTTTATTGATTTCGCATCGCTTTTGCCGAAAACCGCTTACACTTTTCGGCGCGATGCTCTAGAGTCTATCAACATTACTCTGACAATACACTCGGCCAGTTCGCATCAGCCTGGGCGATAAAGCCAGGGATGTTTTGCTCCCACTGGGACTGCACATCGGCATTGAAATTTAAGTAAAGCTTCCCGTCAACCACGCGGGCATATTTCGGATCCCCCTTAGCGGTGTAGCCTTGGGCCACGGCCCAGGCGCAATATCCCCCATATTGAGGCGCATATGCTGCGGGGTCGGCAGTAAACTGATCAAGGTTTTCCTGGCTAGCAAAACGCCATGTGGCCCCCTTATAGGTGGTCTCAAACTCTTTGCTGCCTTTTACCGGTGTGCCTTGAAAGTAAGAAACGGTGTCATATCCGCCCACCGCTGTGCCGGAGAGAATGCCCGTATACACAGGCGCTTTTTCAGCATAGGCTGAGCCAAAGGACCCTGCGGAAAAAACGAGAACGGAGGTTGCGCCAAGCGCTTTTAATAAAGTTTTCATAACGAGATCTTTCTTAAGTGAGGATAGCTAATATCTCTCTATTCGCACGCCCCCCAGAAAAAGTGACACCTCTTCTGTGTTTCTTCTCCCTCACCCATTTTACTTACGTCTCATTCCACCGGTTGATAATAGGATAGCGGCGATCTCGGCCAAAATTACGGGAGGTGATTTTCGGCCCTGGGGGGGCTTGGTTTCGTTTATATTCTGCCCTGTAGAGAAGGCTTTGGATATGAAGAACAAGATCTTTTGGGTGCCCATAAGCCACAATTTCTTCCACTGAGGCTTCCTGTTCAATCAAGCCTCTTAAGATATCGTCTAAGACATCATAGGGCGGAAGGCTATCTTCATCTTTTTGGTCTTCGCGAAGTTCAGCGGAAGGGGGCTTGGTGATGATCCGATCAGGTATCACCTCCCCTTTCGTCCCTAAAGCGTAAGAGGGGTGATGGGCATTACGCCATTGGGCCAGCTCAAAAACATCTGTCTTATAGACATCCTTAAGCGGATTATATCCGCCATTCATATCCCCATAAAGGGTGGCATACCCCACCGCCATTTCTGATTTATTCCCTGTGGTGAGGACCATGGCGCCAAACTTATTCGACAGCGCCATGAGAAGGCTGCCGCGAAGGCGAGATTGAATATTTTCCTCGGTGACGTCGGCTTTCTGATCTTTGAACAAAGGGGCCAGCATTACATCAAAAGCCTTAACACCGGGCTCAATGGGGATAATATCGTAGGAAACCCCTAATCGCTCTGCACAAAGCGCTGCATCTTCTAAACTTTCAGCACTGGTATATCGCGACGGCATCATCACACAGCGGACATTCTCTGCCCCCAGCGCGTCCACGGCAATTGCTGCCACCATAGCGCTGTCAATGCCGCCGGAAAGGCCGATCACGACCTTTTGAAATCTACTTTTCCGCACATAATCATGGGTTGCCAAGACAAGGGCATTATAAATTTGCGCCTGGCCCTGCCCCCATGAAGCAGATGGACCATCTGTACAGTGCCATCCTTGGGCGTCTTTGGACCAAGTTGAAAGGGCAAGGCCTGTTTTGAAACGGGCTGCCCGATAAGGGCTCTCCCCCGGGCAATGGATGAAAGCACCACCATCAAAAACCAACTCATCCTGCCCCCCCACTTGGTTCACAAAAATCAGTGGACGGCCCGTTTGGGCAATCCGTGCCTCTGCGTGGCGCAACCGCTCCTTCGTTGCTGTTTCCCGAAAGGGGGACCCATGGGGTACAATGAAGATTTCAGCCCCCTGGTCCTTCAGCGATTGAGCGGGGTCCTTGTACCACATATCCTCACAAATCATCACGCCCAATTTCACCCCCTTAAAAGTCATGGGGCGGGGGAATTTACCAGCTTGAAAAACGCGGGGTTCATCAAACACCCCATAATTGGGGAGCTTGGTTTTGACATAAATATCTTTGATCCCCCCTTCAGCACATAAGATAGCTGCATTAAAGGGACGGCCATCTTCATCCTCTTCAACCTTCTTAATCCAGGGTGTACCCACTAAAAAAGCCGCCCCCTCTTTGGTGCTTTTCGCAAACTCTTTTACCGCGTCCTGGCAGGCGTGCACAAAGGCAGGGCGCAACACCAAATCTTCCGGGGGATAGCCGCACACCACCAATTCTGGCCCCACCACAAGGTCCGCCCCCGCCGATGTGGCCTGCCCATGGAAATGACGCAACAGATCAATATTCCCCGCAATATCTCCCACCACAGGGTTGATGTCTGCCAAAGCAATCGTCAAATTTTGGGTCATATATTTCTGTCCTTCAGGACATAATTCTTAGGCGGGTTAAAGCCAGTTCGCAATTGGGCAATCTGCACCGCAAAGCTATAGGCAGCTGTAACATTCAAAGAAGAGAAAATTACGCCTCTGTATTTTCAATCAGGAGAGCAAGTTGCAAAGCGGCCCGGCCCGCCTCCCCTGTAATAAGGGGCGCGTGACCGCCTTGTACGGCATTCACAAAGCTTTGGGTGCCAAACCGTAAAGGGTCCGCAAAAGCGGGCGGTTTTTCGGCGGCATCAAAATCAAAGGGAAGTGGCTTGGGCGTTATGTTTTTCGCTTGGCGATCTAGAAAATTAAGCCCTATCTCTCCGTCGTCATATATCAACGACAAATCACGTAGAGGGGTTTCTTCTAAGCGGGAGGCTTTTAAATTGGCCTTTATGCCTGAGGGAAAGACAAGATCCACATCGACAAAGTCTGCTTTTTTTCCGTGAACATATTTTTTATTGATCCCGATAATCTCCGCCTGTGCCCCCTCCGTAAACTGCGATAACATATCCAAATCATGGATCATCAGGTCAAAGACCACAGAAACATCCATGGCCCGGCCAGAAAATTTATTAAGCCGCCGTGAGCAGACCTGTTTCGGGGCGGGCCTGTCAAATAGGCCGAAGACATTGGCCACATATCGCTCTTGGTGCCCCACTTGCAGGGTTAACTGACGATCTGCCGCAAGCTTAATGAGATGCGCAGCCACCTCTAGATCCAGTGCCAGTGGCTTTTCCACCAGCACATGTTTTCCCGCCTCTAAAGCCTTTATGGCAAGCTCCCCATGGGTGCTGGCGGGGGTGGCGATGGTTACAATATCTATGGCAGCTAAGAAATCTTCGAAGCTGGAAAAGGGTGTGACCCCAAGTTTCTCCGCCAGGGCACCCGCACGGGCGTCCCCCTGATCATAGATGGCCGCCAAAGTAGCGCCGTTAACTTCGGTGTATTTCTGGGCATGATAGCCGCCGAAAACACCAGCGCCTGCCACCCCTGCTCTTAAAATCTTCGCCATGACGGGCTTTTAGACGAAGCGTTTATAGATGCACTTCACAGCAGGTTACGCTGGATTACGAAAGAGAGATCGTACTAGGGTGCGGTGACCCTTTAACCATTTCGTCTGGTTCGTGTCCAAAATGGCTTTAGGTTAGGAGCAAAGCGCAAAGAAGGGTTATTCCCTTTCGAGCATTTGCGACGCGATCTAAAGCCATTTTGGCCGAACCCCAAAGGGGTATGACGAAAAACAGCCATTTTGTCGTCCCTTCTCCTTGAATATGCCAGCATGTCCATCGTCGTCGGTCCTAAAATTGACTGTTTTTCGATGCATACCAGACAAATGGTTAAAGGGTCACCGCACCCTAAGCTTGACCCATAAGTCTAAGCCGCGGCTTGCCGCTGCGCTTCACGGTTTTTACGTAAATTTTCCGCCAAAATGAAGGCCAACTCCAAAGCTTGGGTTGCGTTCAACCGGGGGTCACAATGGGTGTGATACCGGCTTGAGAGGTCTACCTCAGAGATATTCTGTGCCCCGCCTAAGCATTCGGTGACATCTTGGCCTGTCATCTCAAAATGCACCCCGCCAGGATAGGCCCCCTCCGCCCGGCAAACGTCGAAAAACTGTGTGATCTCTGCAAGAATATGATCGAAGGGCCGGGTCTTATATCCATTATCCGCCTTCACCGTATTTCCATGCATCGGGTCAGAGGACCAGACCACATGACGCCCCTCCTCTTGGATGCGGCGAACCAATTTCGGCAAACCTTCGGCCACCTTGTCCGCCCCAAAACGAGAGATAAGCACAATACGGCCAGCTTCATTCTCTGGGCTAAGAATATCTAAAAGCTCAATCAATTCATCTGGCGCTAAAGTGGGCCCGCATTTAATGCCGATGGGGTTTTCGATCCCTCGGCAATATTCCACATGGGCCCCATCGGGTTGTCGGGTCCGGTCCCCGATCCAAACCATATGAGCGGCCGTATCGTAAAAATCACCACTGGTGGAATCTTTACGGGTCATGGCCTGTTCATAGCCGAGCAATAAAGCCTCATGGCTTGTATAAAACTCCACCTCACGCATGACGTTAGAATTGTCCGATGACACACCGCAAGCTTCCATGAAGGCCATGGCTTCAGATATTTTATCCGCCAACGCCTGATATTGCGTTGTTTGCGGCGTATCCGCCACAAATTCGAGGGTCCAACGATGGACATTGCGTAAGTCCGCATAGCCGCCCTTTGCCAAGGCACGGATCAAATTCAGGGTTGCTGCGGACTGTCCGTAGGCGCGCAATAAACGCTGGGGGTCAGGCACCCGCGCCTCTTTGGTGAAGTCCATCCCGTTGATGTTATCACCGCGATAGCTGGGGAGGGTCACCCCATCAATTGTTTCCGTGGGAGAGGAGCGAGGCTTCCCAAACTGCCCCGCGATACGGCCCACCTTAACCACCGGCATCGCCGCGCCATAGGTCAACGCCACCGCCATTTGCAAAAGCACGCGGAAGGTATCGCGAATATTATCCGGGTGGAATTCCTTAAAGCTTTCCGCGCAATCCCCGCCTTGCAGTAAAAAAGCCTCCCCGCGGGATACCGCCGCCAGTTTTTGACGCAAACTGCGGGCTTCCCCTGCAAAAACAAGCGGAGGATAGCTGGTCAACTCTTTTTCGACCGCTGCCAATGCATCCGCATCGGGGTAATCTTCAGGAATATGTTTGGCTGGCTTTGAGCGCCAGCTCTCGATCGACCAAGTCATGATACCGCCCGGGGGTTTTAAAAGCAGCTACTATTAGCGCCCCCTTATCCAAGCTGCAACAGGGGTCAAGAAAAGAGTTAAGCGAAGAGTTGATCTTTCGTCTCTAACGCCAATAAATGGCGCTTTTTTTCCGCCCCAAAGGCATAGCCGCCTAATTTCCCCCCTGCGGCGACCACCAAATGGCAGGGGACCAATACCGCCACAGGGTTGCGGCCATTGGCACTGCCCACCGCGCGATAAGCCTTTGGGTGCCCAATTTTTGTCGCCAAAGCCCCATAGGTCGTGGTCTGTCCTGCGGGAATGTCCCGTAAAGCCTGCCAGACTTTCAGCTGAAATGCCGTCCCGCGCATATCAAGGGGCAGGTCTGGGCGGGGCCCGCCTTTTTCTAAAAAGATCGCCACCTCTTTTGCCCAATGGGTCAATTGGTCATCAGCCCCAGCAGGTTGCACCCTAGCTGCGGGATATTCTTTTGCTAAAAAAGCGGCGGCCTCTGCTTCATCTTTAAAAAAAGAAAGCTGGCAAATCCCCTTTTTTGTGGCGGCCATCATCATCAGACCAAGCACTGTGGGCAAGGTAATATAATCTATCTGCTCCCCCGTAGAAGTAACGGCTTGGCCCATGACATATCCTCTATCTTAAAAGATGCATATG
>JBCCMT010000102.1:0-6522 GCA_039026195.1 Pseudomonadota bacterium
ACCAATATGGTCAAATACGTACCAAAACGCACTTGGCAGGAATCGAACCGGGGAAGGATTTCAATTTGGGGGTAGCACACAAAATCGAATTGCCTATTAAGTATTGAAATTATTGACTTATTTCTTTAGTTCGATTCCGCTCCTGGGCATTTTTATTTACTAAAACCTTGAAGAAATGTTTTGAGCCTTATGGGCAGCTCAACCAATAGGTTACAAGATCTGTATGGTGAATATTATCCCACAAAATGCCTTGAGCTCATAGCAACAGGTTTTAAACATCATTTCTAATTAGGCCGAAATCAGCGCCTAAATCCTCAAAGAGTACAAAGACAAATCAGCCCCTATACACAATCCTATAAGTTACGATGTTGTGTTTTTTCTCTTAACTCATATTATGAGTTTGGTATCAGGGGGGTCTACATGGATAATGACCCTATAATTACGGGTGTAAGTTCATGAGTTCCAATGACAAAACCATTTCAGATTTTTTCAAGGACTATGTGCGGGCGAACGCTGAACCCCATCAAAATCAAGCGTCAATCGTCCCATTACCTTTTTTAGTCCTCTCTAAAAGCTTTTGGATTAAAAATGAGAAAGACCATGAAAATGGCACAGGTGAGCATCGGCTTGAGCCCAAAGGAAGAGATGAGTGCAGCGTTGAAGAAATCGTCAAGCAAATCTTGACTTTCATAAATGAGATTTGCCCGAAACATGATGATCGAGAATTTACAAGCCTGCCAGATGATTGTCCAAAGAAGATAAAAAAAATTGAAGCGCATTCAATTAACAATGATATGGAGGTTCTTCTGTGTCCTCCTCTTTTAAGTAACTTCCAAACAATCAACAACTACTGTAAAACAAATAATATTATAGAAAAAGATAAAGTTTGGAGAGATGAAATTGATGCGCTCACAAAACAGCTTTGTAAAGATTTAAATTTTACAGCCTTTGAAGTTAAATTTTCTCCATGGAAAAAATGTTTAAAGCAAAACGCATCCTCTACGGATCCCGTTTTTGAAAAAGAAAAGCTTCACACAGAACGGTTACGATATCTAATACGTGTAGAAACCTCTAGAGAGATATTATCAGTCAATATCTATATAGCTGATCGTAAGTCTACAGTTCTTGGCCCCTTTGATTCCTTTAGAAGCTTTTATCATAAAGCCGTTGATCTTATCGGTTTATCAATACGTCCTCCAAGTAATACGATACACCGACACCAAAGCTTTGAGGATGATGAAGGAATTGAGCTTCAGTGGAGCGAGGTTGTTTTATCAAGCAACGATAAGCTGAAAGCAACATTCGCGGATGCAATAAGAGAAGCCCAAAATGATTTTCATACAGATATAGCAGACAATTTGTGGAAGCAGGTGTTTGGTGATGATGTTAGTAAGACAACGAGATTTCCTTTCGCTCATATGCGCGCTTTGGTCATTAACCCCAGAATGTTTCCCTTAGATCCTGAATGGAGATTATTTTGGAACAGATCGTCCAGATATAATAGTCGTTTAGATTATAAGTTTACAGACTCTTTTAATATTCTTCCCCCTGAGCGATCTCGAACAATGAATGCTTACGCAAAAAGCGGTGAAGCAAAAGGCATTGAAGATATATCGCCAAGATCATATGTGAAAACTTTTGAGGCGGAAGACGGTAAAGAAATACTGTTACGGCGAAAAACATCGTATGCTGAACAGAAAATACTTAACCATGATCAACAAAGTTGGGAGGCCCCTTATGACCCCTCATTAGTTCCTAATGGTTCAAGACTGTTTCTTGAGGCCATTTCAGGGTTTCAATTTTTTCAACAATCTCGAGCGAGTGTGCAGCATTTGTTACGGCAACATACCACAATGATACCAGATTGCGTGGCAAGTGATAGTCATCGGGACCCCATCGCCGCACTTCTCGGGAATCAACAGGCCATTATGCTCACAACAGCCGGCGGCAAAGCAGATATTGCAAAGTCAAGAATAGGGATTGATCCCCCTACAAATAATCTTGATTTTATTAATGACAACCCCATCCATCTCAATGTATATTATATACGCGAACAACGCCGGCCAATATGTCGCATCGTGCGTCGACAGATTGATATTGCAACGATGCGGCACGCCGCCCTTCGATATCTTATTCAGTTAAGAGAAGCCGGTGAAACACTCGGTCGCGCAGAACGTGAGTATGATGATGTTTTAAATAGGCGCTCCAAACAGCGGCCTATGTTTAGAAATATTCGTTCGAGCCTATCGAAAACACAAAAGTTACTTGCAAATGCCCGTAGCTTTCATATCGAAGCAGATACCAGAGAGTCTTTGATCTATCGAGTTCATCGGTCTAGGTCATACACTCAGTTGCTGGAACGATTTGTTGATTTACAAGAAATTACCCCCATCCCGACTTGGCAATCATATCATGATTTTCTAGCGAAAAAAGTACTCACCACTCTTGACTATATTTCTGATCTTGGTGATCGCGCAGATCGACTTGAAGAAAGTATTCAAGGAAGTGCTGATCGTGTATTGGCTTGGATCGCAACGGCGGCCGCTATTGTGGCCGTTCTTGTTGGTTTATTTATTCCATTGTTGAATTGATTTTTTGAGATTTTTAATACGTAAAGTCTTCAGAAAATTTTGCATATTTATAGTGAAGCACACCAACAATTGAAATGAGAATGCGTTGCCTGCAGCATCGCGCCGAAAAGCATGGCCCGGCCCCGACCTTGAGGAAGGTCGGTTTAACCCATTCAGGAGCGTGATGAACAAAACCTTTGAAGTGAAATAGGGATCCAGAGTCGTCGTCATTTGTTTTATGAATAGTGACGAATATTATTAGCGTAAGCTTGATTGGAACACTTACATACGGTACGTACTGTATGTGTTCATGGAGGCAACTATATGGTCGGGCTTTTGGATGGTATCCGCGTTCTTGATCTAACACGCCTGTTACCTGGTCCTTTATGTAGTATGCATTTGGCTGATCATGGCGCCGAAGTCATCAAAATTGAGGATAAAAAAAGGGGGGATTATGCACGCTCCGACATGGCCTTTGGCATCTCCATGTCCCATCTTTTTCATGCCCTGAACCGCGGCAAAAAGTCCGTGGCGCTGGACCTGAGCTCAAGTGAGGATCGGGATGCATTTCTTAAACTATTAGACAGTGCCGATATTGTGATGGAGAGTTTTCGCCCAGGCGTACTCGATAAATTTGATTTATCTCACCAGATGATGCGCACGCGAAAGCCTAATCTCATTATTTGTGCCCTTACCGCCTATGGGCAAACTGGGCCCCGCAAGGATGAGCCTGCCCATGACAATAATATGTTGGGCTATGTGGGTATTGCAGATCAATTTCCAACCATTGATGGATGTGCTGTTCCGCCCAATTTTCAAATTGCAGACATTGCGGGAGGGTCACTTACTGCCCTATCCGCCATTTCTATGGCATTGGTGCGTCGTGAGCGAACGGGAGAAGGGGCCACATTGGATATCAGCCTTGCAGAAGGGGCCATGTGTAACGCCGTTATTCCCTTTGCGATGCGACAACTTCACGGCCATACCCCAAAGGCTGGGCAAGATGTGTTAACAGGAATGCTCCCCGCTTACGGGTTTTATCCCACTAAAGACGATCGGCAAATCGCTATGGGTGCGCTTGAACCCAAATTTTGGGGCGCCTTTTGTCATCTGGTTAACCGGCCTGATCTGATGGCAAAGGGAATTGCCCTTGGTCCCGCCGCAGAGGAAGTGAAAAAAGAATTGATCGCCCTTTTCCGTACAAAAACATATCAAGAATGGGGGGATATTTTAAAAGCAGCTGATGCCTGCGTGACGCCCGTGCAAACCCTTGATGAAGTAATCGAAGATCCACACATAAAAAACCGTGGTGTTGTCTATGAGGCTGAAGACCCCGTGGATGGCCCCCTCCTCCGCCTTGCCTCCCCCATCGTTGTTGATGGAGAGCGCCCAAGGCCAGAGGCCCCCGCCCCCCGGCATGGCGAACATACCAACGCAGTTATAAAGGAGAATATGAAGGCATCATGATTTATCAACAAAACACGATTGGCGGCGATGTGGTCGCCTTTGATGATCAAGATGATGATAAAGAAGTGGCGCGCTGGTCCCCAGGCGGGCACTTAAAGCCAGATTCAATCGTTCTTTCTGCGGATCATCAAACGCTTTATGCCAATGCTTCCAACCGTTTTGAGCTGTGGGCAGACCCAGTGGCCGAACCAGACAGTCATTTTTATGCCCTCAACGCCCAAACCTTAGAACAAGAGTGGTCCGTTCCCCTCTTAGGTCAGGTAGAACATTTCGCCGCCTCCCCTGATCGGAAATATGTTTACAATGCCCATTATGACAAAAAACTGCTTAGCAAAGTAAATACAGAAACTAAGGAGGTCACCAATATCATTCTCCCAGACTATGGGGGTCATAAGGTCCGTGTCAGTTGTGATGGAAGCCGCGCCTATGTGGGGTCAATCGTCTGGGCGTCCCTCGTTGAAGTTGATACAGAGACCAATAAATGTACCCGCCAATTGACCTTTGACGACAATGTTCGCCCCTTCGCCATCTCTAAAGATAATAAATATGCCTATGTGCAATTGAACCGTATGCATGGCTTCCATGTGGTGGATATAGAGGCATGGAAAGTCATTGATACGATTGATATGCCCGGTTTAGAGGGCGGCACTTATCCGGGTCATGAACAGCGCTACCCTTTTACCTGCGATCATGGTATGGAGATCACGCCGGATGAAACACTGCTCATCGCCCTTGCCACCACTGGTCATTTTGCGGCTGTGTTCAGCTATCCGGATCTAACCTTGAAAAAAGTCATTCCGACGGGGGAACAACCAAGTTATTTAACCATTTCAAAGGATAGTGAAAAAGCTTATATCAGTTGCCGTGTGTCCCGCACCCTTCAAATCGTGAATTTAAAAACCTTGGAAAATGATCGTATTTTAGAAGAGGTGGGCATTTTCCCTCAACGTGTTTGTGTGGATCATTAAAGATGGCTGTTCCTCAAAATGATCCTGATTTATGTGGCCTTTCTTGGGCCACCAAAGTGATTGGATCAAGTGTAACCTATACGGATCGCACGCCTGAAGATGTGTTTCGGCGAAGTTGTAATTGGATGGCAGCGCCCGATGACGTGATGGCAGACGCGCTCGAAAATAAAAACCCAGCCGCGCTTTTGGCGCTTGATCCTCAGATTGAGTTTCTCGACAAAGGGCATCTGGTCAAGGTCACCCTTAACGGCCGTACCGCTTATGCACGGCGATATGGGGATCAAGGGTTTTCGGTGGTCACCTCCCCTGATGCAAAGCCGCATTTCACGCCGGTCCCTGTTCAGCGCCCGACAATCAGCAAAGATTGGCCCATGGGGGATCCTGAGCATATTGAGATGACCGCCACAGGTCTTGATGGGGAAAAACTTGAAGAGGCTGCCCAGCTTATTTTCCAAAATCCGATGGAGTTCACCAATGCGCTGGTGGTCCTCCACAAAGGGCAAGTGGTTTTAGAAAAATATAGAGACCCTTTTGATAGGCAGACCCAATTTGAATCATGGTCCATGGGCAAAAGTCTTTCGGCTACTTTTACGGGGGTGGCTATTCACAATGGTCAACTTCATCTTGACGAAGATCATTTATTCGATGACTGGACCGATGATCGAGCACACATCCGGACGCGTGATTTACTCAATATGGCCAGTGGATTGCAGTTTACGGGAAGTTATGGGCGCGGTGAAGACCATAGCATTAAACAACAAGAAGGGCTGTTTTTAGACCATATTTACGTCTATGCCTCTGGGTGTAACTCCCATGAATTTTGTTTAGATAAACCTCTGGCGGACCCCCCTGGCACATCGGGACGTTACCGGAATTGTGACCCTTTGCTGGCCATGTCCCTTGTAAGAGAACGAATGTGTGGAGGGGATATTCAAGCATTTCTCACCTGGCCTTATGAGCATTTATTTCATAAAATCGGCGCCACAGGGATGATTTTAGAAACCGACCCCTTTGGTCACTTTCTGATTTCAGGCCATGATTATGGCCGCGCCATTGACTGGGCGCGACTGGGCCAACTGCATTTAAATAAAGGGGTTTGGGACGGGCAACAGCTTTTCAGTGAGGACTTTGCTGAGTTTGTGAGGACCCCGGCCGCAAAAGCTTGGGCCCATGATCCCTATTATGGGGGGTTCTTTCCCACCAACAATACGCATATTATTCCAACCTTACCGCAAGACGCGTTTTGGATGTCTGGCGGGGGATTGCAGCGGGTGGTGATCATCCCATCTTTAGATATGGTTATCGTCCGTCTCGGTCACATCGCCGGTCAAGCCTTTGGTTTAGGGCCCACCTTGGACAAAGGGTTTGGCCTGATTGCAGAGGCGGTTAAAGGGCGTTGAGAAAGTAATATGATCAACGCCATACAGACGATAATGGCCGCTAAGATATCTACTCCAGAGGGAAGCTTTGTATCAGAGAGAATAGCCAAGATACCCGAGACAATAATGCCGGCAATC
>JBCCMT010000103.1:0-6513 GCA_039026195.1 Pseudomonadota bacterium
GTCACAATAATCGTGGCAAGGGATGTGCCCACCGCCAGCTTCATACAAATCTCATCGGGCACGTCTTGTCTTGTAAAAATAATATAAAGCGCAGGGACCACAGCCACCCCGCCGCCAATGCCGAACAGCCCCCCCACAAAACCAGCGCCAAGACCTGTAAGTACAAGGATGAATATTTCAACAGCAGTCATAGAGAGCTTTCTTTTGAAGGATTGCGATCAACGGATTGAGCCAAGTCAGTCAGCCATGCTGCGCTTGCCAAGGTTGATCTAGCGTTTTGGCTGATTTCACGGCGCCAGTGGCGCGCGCCTGGACATCCATGGAATAGGCCCAACATATGCCGGGCATATCGCCACACAGGAATGTCCAAAGCTTCAAAATGGCGTGCCACATGTCGGGCAACTTCACTTCGGCGGATCGGCGCAGCCCTCTGACCAAAGAATTTTTCATCGACCTGTGATAGTAAAAAGGGCTGTTCATAAAGGGCACGACCTAGCATCACCCCTGCTGTTTCTTTTAACTGTTCCTCAGCATCATCCAGAGAAAATAAGCCCCCATTTAAAATAATGTTCAGATGCGGACGATTTTTAGCGACTCTTTTGACCAAGTCATAATCCAAAGGGGGAATTGTCCGATTTTCCTTTGGACTTAGCCCTTGTAGCCATGCTTTGCGAGCATGGATAATGAAAGTGGTAACGCCCTGATCAGCGATTTGATCCACAAACCTAGGAAGGACCTCTTCAGGGATTTGATCATCCACCCCAATGCGGCATTTCACCGTCACAGGAAGAGAGACCGCCTCCCCCATCGCTTTTACACAGGCCGCCACCACGGCTGGTTCTTGCATTAAACAGGCCCCAAATCGGCCGGACTGCACCCGATCTGAGGGGCACCCCACATTTAAATTGATTTCGTCATACCCCCATTCTTCCCCTATAACGGCGGCTTCAGCAAGTTTTGCAGGGTCGCTGCCCCCCAATTGCAACGCAATCGGATGTTCGCTTGTGTCAAAATCGAGGAGCCTGGCGCGATCTCCCCTTAGAATGGCCTCATCGACCACCATTTCTGTGTAAAGCCGAGCATGTTGTGTCAATTGACGGTGAAAATACCGACAATAGCGATCCGTCCAATCGATCATGGGGGCAACACTAAAAAGATGAGAGTGACTTTGAGACATTTGAAAAGAGTATAAACCAACGAAGTGCTTATATAGCTAGAGCATCGCGCCGAAAAGTGTACGCGGTTTTCGGCAAAAAGCGATGCGAAATCAAAAGACGATAGCGAGGGCGTGAGTATAAACGAACGTCCGATGCTATAAAATCTGATCTCGCAAGTCGCCCCCCTTAAAGCGTCTCCGCTTCAATTGGAATCGCGGAGACGCTTTAAGTCTTTGTTTTTTCGCATTTCCGGACGGCCAACCATACACCCCCCGGATCGGGGTCCGGGGCAGGCTTGGCCTGGAAATGCTTTAGTCATTTTCGCTTTGGGGTATCTGCTCAAAAGAGAGCCATAGGCAAAAGATGACGGAAAACGTCAACGATGATCGTCACCACACCCTGGCTTCCCCTACAGCCCCCCCCCCCCTTTCTTTGAGGGCTATGAAACCGCCTTTTGTTTTGCCTTAAGATGGGCGGCCAGCGGGTGCGGCGTGGTAACGGCATCTGTTTGCATCTTCAATTCGCGGTCTTGGGCTGTGGCAATAAGTGAAGGGATAAGATCAGCCTCAGGAAGGTTATGCCAATATTTTTTTGGCATTTCTGACGTCATGGCTTTAACCTTTAATCGTGCAGGGTTAAAAATTGAAGAAAAATAGGTCCTCCACTGATCTTCAATGGCATCATTTTTGGGGATATCAGACTTTTGTCCCCCAGGGCCAAAGGTCAAATCCTCTCCATTCCAGATGGCGGTTTGATAAGGGGTGACAATCACCCAATCCATATTTGGAAATCGACGCCTGAAAAAGGGCGTCGCGAGGCCCACAATATAATGCGTGGGTTCAAACCATGCCGCAAACTGCTCCCGACCCGCCTGATCTTCCCCAACCTTTCGAAAGCGGACAAAGGCGTGCATCTTATGCACATCGCGACGAATGGCTTTATCACAAGCCAGCAGCCAGCTCACATCACGGTCACTCGCATTTTCGAGCAACCTAGGAGACTTTTGCAGCCGCCAAAAAAGTTGATAGAGCTTGTCAAATCGATTTTCATCCTGATGACAAATCGCGCGTTTTGCCAAAGCGATAAACTGCCGCGGTACCGTTAAGGACGCGCGAGACGTTATTTTTCCTCGCCATCGGATATCTTCTGCCTGATCAAATAGGCCCTGCGCTGTGGAAGGCCCCCTCCACATAACATTCTGCGGAGATATGTGATGATACCACAATAGTTTTGCAACCTGCCGCCAACCCTCAAAATCGGTTTCAGAAGAAAGTTGAATGATCTTCATGCGAATAAGCTCATTTGCTGGGGTGCAGGTGTGAATCTTGCACGCAAATTCTCCATATCTGTTAGTCCCCCTGGGCTCCAATCCAAGGTTTCAATGAAGGGAAGGATCTTTTTGAGCGACAAGGTCATCTTACCAATATCTTGCAGCCGCAATGTGGTGACCCGGCGCGCTGACAAAATCCGCTTAACGGACAGTGGCCCTAACCCCGGCACCCTTAAGAGCTGGGTTTGATCTGCTTTATTCACATCCACTGGAAACCATTCACGATGTTTCAACGCCCAGCTTAATTTTGGATCAATATCTAAGTCCAGCATTCCCTTGGATGTACTCGCACCAATTTCCATTGGGCTAAAACCATAAAACCGAAACATCCAATCAGCCTGGTATAAACGGTGTTCCCTCAACAAAGGCGGCCGAATAGGCGGCAAATCCGATGAGGCGTCAGGGATTGGGCTGTAAGCAGAATAATAGACGCGGCGTAACTGATACCCTTTATATAGTTTTGTAGATGTAGTGATAATATCAATATCATTGGCCTGATCTGCCCCCACGATCATTTGGGTCGATTGCCCGCCGGGGACAAATTTGGGTACAGCCGCTTTTTTGAGAAGTCTTCCCCTCCTCGCCTCTTTTTGCGCGACGATCCCCTGTTTCACATCCCCCATGGCCTTTCGGATGGTCTGCCCTGTTTTTTCAGGGGCATAGGCTTTCAACCCCTTCTCCGTGGGGAGTTCGATATTCACTGACAAGCGATCCGCATAAAGACCTGCTTTTTGGATAAGAGCAGGGTCAGCCTCAGCAATGGTTTTTAAATGGATATATCCCCGAAACCCATGATCCTGACGCAAGGACCTTGCCACCTCCACCAATTGTTCCATGGTATAGTCTGGGGATTGAATAATGCCGGAGGATAAAAACAACCCTTCGATATAATTACGCTTATAAAAATCGAGGGTGAGTTTGACCAACTCCGCCGGGGTGAACCGTGCCCGTTTTACATTCGATGAGGATCGATTAATGCAATAACGACAATCAAAAATACAAAAATTCGTGAGCAGAACTTTTAACAAAGAAATGCATCGACCATCAGGAGTATAGGCATGACAAATCCCCATCCCCTCCGTCGAGCCTAAGCCAGACTTTCCTACAGAATGGCGCTTGGCCGTCCCCGATGACGCACAAGAGGCATCATATTTGGCTGCGTCCGCTAAAATCGATAGCTTTTCAATGACAGTCAACATACTCACCCTGCTGCACTCATCAGAACATTACAAGAACATTCTGATGCGCGCAACCGGGTGAATGAAGATTTTTAAGGGTCGTTATGACGCAGTAATGATTTCCGCAAACATCTCTGCATCCACATTACCGCCGCTGATAATAATGCCGACAGATTTTCCTTTGGTCTCTATTTTTCTCGCCAAGAGGGCGGCCAGCGCCACCGCGCCCCCCGGTTCAATCACCAATTTAAGCTCACGATAGGCAAAGCGCATGGCATCACGCACTTCATCATCTGTTACGGAAAGCCCACCTGAAAGGGTGTGCTGGTTAACCGCAAAGGTCATCTCCCCTGGGGTGGGCGCCAGTAAAGCATCACAAATAGATCTTGCATTCGGATCAACTGTTTCCCGCTGCCCTGACACCAAAGACCGTTCATGGTCATTAAATTCAGAGGGCTCAACGCTGTAAATCTCAGTTTTCGGCGACAAAGCATTGAACACAGAGGAAATACCTGCAATCAGCCCCCCACCGCCGCAGCAGCATAAGACCAAATCTAGAGCCGCTCCCCTCTCTTCCACTTGATCGAACAGCTCAAGTCCAGCTGTCCCCTGCCCGCGCATAATATGAGGATCATCGTAGGAAGGCACCAGGGTCATTTGATGTTGCTGCGAAAGATCTCGCGCAATATCTTCACGGCTCTCCGTATAACGATCGTAGGGAACAACCTTGGCGCCATAGGCCTCGGTCCGGGCAACCTTCACCTTTGGTGCATCTTTCGGCATGACGATTGTGGCGGGCATGGAAAGCAATTTGGCCGCCGCCGCAACCCCTTGGGCGTGATTGCCTGAAGACCATGCCACCACGCCCTTTTGTCTTTCATCTTCAGTTAACTGAACAAGGCGGTTAAAAGCCCCCCGAAATTTAAAAGACCCTGAATATTGAAAATTTTCTGGTTTTACAAAAACAGGACCGCCCGCAATCTCATTCAGCAATGCGGAGGTCAATACAGGTGTTTTAACAGCATGATCTTTTATTCGATCCGCTGCCTGAAGAATATCATCTAGTGGAAGGGCGCCTTTATCCATGAGAACCTCTGAATTTTGTTAAGAGGCTCATAGCGTTAGATATCTTTAAAGTAAACTATCTCAAAAACTCTCATGGTTTCATGAGATTAGAATGACAGTCGCATCCGGTCTTAAGGCTCTATCTGCACTTTCCCCGCGGGCGGTTTGACGGGTGAGGATAAAAGCCAAGCTAGAATAAGCCCGACCCCAATACCGGGAAAGCCCTCATAGATATCATTATGAAGTCCCATTTCTCGCCAAATCAAAGCCACCGAAACCCCAACGATCGCCACAAAGATCGCTGAAATTTCACTCAAGCGACGTCTTAAAGCATAAACGGTCATGATCGGCCCAAAAGCCGAGCCTAAAGAGGACCAACTGATAATGACGATGGAAAAAACGCTTTTATTCCCGCTTAATGCAATAAGCAGGGCGCCAATCGTAATGATGGCGGTCAGTGCCCGCATCTTCCAAGACTTGTCGATAATATTGGCCCCCACCTCATTTGTAATGGCAGCGGAGCTCGCTAATACGAGGGAGTCAATGGTGGACAAGGTGGCGGAGAAAATACCAGCCAAAATAACGCCGACAAATATAGCGGGCAAGAGATCTCGCGCCATGGTCGACAATGCAAGTTCAGGGTCAGTCCCCGCAAGTTCAGGCAACAAGACACGGGCCAGTAATCCAGCGGCAATCGCCAATGCTGTAAAGACTGTGTAAAAACTGTAATACCAAACCCGGGTTTCTTTTATTTTCTCTGGGTCTTCTAAGGTCATATAGATGGTCATGATATGCGGTTGGCCCACAATGGAAAACCCAGCGAATATCCACCCTATAATGAATAAAACCCCTCCTGTTAACGGGCCTGCCAGCCCTGTTTCTGGCCACAGGGTCAGATACCCCTCAATGCGGCCTAGGGTTTCTACCACTACCCCAAATCCGCCAATGGTGCTAAGCGCGGTTACCACCAAAATTGCCATGGCGCACAGCATGACGATAAATTGCATAGCATTGGCCCACATGGAGGCCCCCACACCGCCCAAGGCCCCATAGCCTAAAACCAACCCCACAGTAATCAGCGCCCCAAGGGTCGGGTCAATATCGACGGTGGCAAAAAGGGCCTTGCCGCCCGCCGCAATTTGAGCAGAGGCATAAAGGCTTAAAAATATCACTGTGATGAGCGCCGCTAACCGTCGAAACCATTTATAGTTTCCGCCATTCCATGTGCCCAACACCGCCGCAAAGGAAATTTGATCCGTGCGATCCCGTGCCACCCGCAATTGTTTATAGATGAACAAAGACGCAATAAAGTCGCCCAATATCCACCCCACACTCAACCATATGGTTTGTAGGCCCCCTAAATAGGTAAATCCAATAAACCCAGTGAACACATATCCAGAGTTTAAGGTTGCTGCCGCTGCAAAGGCTGTCAGCCAGGGGGGGCTGTTGGCCCCGGCTAAATAATACCCCTCTTGGTCTTTTCCTGATTTTAAGCCAGCCCGCAAACCAGACAAAACAATGATCGTCAGTACGATAATAAAAGTGGCTAAAATCACACTTTTTGTTCCTGTTCAATAACTATGATTGATTTAACAAGCTACCATAGAGTGGGGACAAAAACCGTTCAATTTATGAAACTTTCAACAAAATGCGCTACAAAATGAGACAAATACACAAATTTTAGACGCGTTATCTTTGCAAAGAGATTACTTCTCTTCCCAAGTAGAATCATAAACCCAGCTTATCCCTGCATATATGCTTAGCAAAGGCTGGGTTAGATAAC
>JBCCMT010000104.1:0-6424 GCA_039026195.1 Pseudomonadota bacterium
ACGGTACAAGTCTCACCATTGTCGAGGTGGGGGAGGATTGGTTCTCCCTCACCCTGATTGACCATAGTCGAAACCTTGTTGTGTTGGGGCAAAAACAAACAGGTGACGTCGTTAACCTAGAGGTAGATATCATGGCAAAATATGCCGAAAAAAGCTTAGAGGCATGGAGAAAGAAATGACATTTGTGCCCATTGAAGACGCCGTTGCAGCCCTAAAAGAAGGCCGATTTGTCATTGTGTGTGACGATGAAGGCAGAGAAAATGAGGGTGATCTTGTGATTGCCGCAGAATTTGCCGATGCAAAGGCTATTAATTTCTGTACGATCCATGGTCGGGGGCTTATTTGCTGTGCCCTTGCCCCGGAGATTATTGATCGCCTTGAATTGCCTTTCATGGTGCCCCGTGAAGAGAACCATTCTGGCTTTGGCACCCCCTTCACCATATCAGTGGAAGCCAAAGAGGGGGTGACCACGGGCATATCTGCTGCGGACCGGGCCCGCACGGTGGAGGTATTGATCGACCCCAACGCAAAACCGACCGACCTGGTCAAACCTGGTCATATGTTTCCCCTACGGGCGAATGCTGACGGGGTGCTTGCGCGCACGGGCCAGACTGAAGCCAGTGTAGATCTTGTGAAGCTTGCAGGCCTACGCCTCGGCGCTGTGATTTGCGAAATTATGAATGAGGATGGGACCATGGCCCGGCGAGATGATTTGCTCCTCTATTCAAAAAAGCATGATATCCCCATGGTAACGGTGGCCGCCCTTATCGATTATAGACAAAAGACAGAAGGACCCGCAGGCGAAGCGGCGTAAGCATATGGTCAAAAAAATTGAAACCTCCCTTGAGGGGAAAAATCTCCGTGTCGCGATTATTGATACGCAGTGGAATGACTTTATTATCTCAAGGTTAACAGAAGGCGCGATAAGCACCCTGCGGCGCCATGGTGTGGCGGAGGACAATATCACCCATATCACTGTCCCTGGCGCTTTTGAGCTGCCCTTGGCCACTCAAACGGCGGCCAAAACGGGTCACTATGATGCTATTGTGGCATTAGGTTGCGTGATCCGCGGGGCCACTCCCCATTTTGATTATGTCGCGGGGGAGGCCGCCAAGGGCATCTCTCACGTGATGCAAACAACCGGGGTGCCCGTGGCCTTTGGGGTCCTCACCACAGACACGATTGAGCAGGCTATCGAACGGGCGGGCACAAAGGCAGGTAATAAGGGCGCAGAGGCCGCAGCGGTCGCGGTGGAGATGGCGCAGCTGATCCCCGCTATTCAAAGGGGGGTGGAATGACAAACTCCCCCCGCGCAAGCCGGGCGGAAGCGGAAGCCGCCGTGCGCACCTTATTATCTTATATCGGTGAAGATCCGGACCGGGAGGGGTTGGTGGATACCCCCAAACGGGTGGTCAAAGCCTATGATGAATGGTTTGAGGGGTATACCCAAAACCCTGAAGAGATTTTAGGCCGCACCTTTGAAGAGGTGGCGGGGTATAATGATATTGTTTTGATGAAAGGCATCCGTGTAGAGAGCCATTGTGAACATCACATTGCGCCTATCCTCGGCACAGCCCATGTGGCCTATTTGCCCGATACCCGCGTGGTGGGCATTTCAAAATTAGCGCGGTTGGTAGATGTTTATGCAAAGCGATTGCAAAGCCAAGAAATCTTGACCAATCAAATTGCCCACACTATCGAGCGAGTGTTAAAGCCCCGCGGCGTGGCAGTATTTATGGATGCGGCGCATCAATGTATCACCACCCGCGGCATCCATAAGGTAGGGGTGTCTTGTGTGACCCGGTGCGTCCTTGGGGCCTTCGCTGAGGATGAAAGTTTAGAGCGGCGGTTAGCGTTGATGATAGGGTAGCACTTTTATATGAATATAAATTCAGTGTAAGTTATTTTTATCATCCCGGATATGCATTGGCATTCCAGGATGACAAAGAGTGATATTTTTTGTACTTTACCTAAAGCGTCGCCGCATCAATCGGAGTCGGCACGACGCTTTAAGTTCTTGTTTTTACGCATTTCCGAACGGCGAACCGCACACACTTCGCCTGGAAACGCTTTAAGCGTTAAAACTCTTCTCGCATATCTTTTGGCAACCGCTGGGGGCGGCCCTCCAGGGTCATACACGCGACGGTGACAATGGCCTCGGCCAGTAAATCCTTTTCGCGATAGGCTTTTTGAGAGAAGATAAGCCGTGCTCCCCGTATTTCGCTTATTATCGTTTTGATGGTGAGGACATCATCAATTTTTGCGGGGCGATGATATGTAACGTCAATATGCCGTAAGGTGAAAACCAGCTGCTCTTTTTCGAGCAAGTCATGATGGTTGAGCCCGGTGGTGCGCAACGCTTCTGTCCGCCCACGCTCAAAATATTTGAGATAATTGGCATGGTAAACCACGCCGGAGAAATCCGTGTCCTCAAAATAAATGCGGATCTCCAGCTGCCATTCTTCACTCATAATAAGCTCCCTCTGTTTGGGGCGGGGAGGCCTAGATGCTGATAGGCGCGGTCGGTCAGTAGACGGCCCCGGGGGGTGCGTTGGATCAGCCCTTGTTGAAGGAGGAAGGGCTCAATCACATCTTCCACCGCATCCCGCGCTTCGGCCAGGCTTGCGGCAATGGTTTCGATGCCCACCGGGCCGCCCGCAAAATTCTCTGCAATCATAGAGAGATACCGGCGGTCTAGGGTCTCAAGGCCCAGTCGATCCACATCCAGGCGGGCCAGGGCCCGGTCGGCCAAGGTCCGATCAATGTCACCCCCCCCCTCCACTACGGCAACATCCCGGACCCGGCGGAGAAGGCGGCCCGCTACCCGCGGGGTCCCGCGAGAGCGGCCGGCAATTTCTTCTGCGCCCTCTTGGGTGAGGCCCACGCCCAGCTTTTTCGCGCTCCGGTGAAGGATTTGCATCAAATCTTCCACCGTATAAAAATCAAGTCGGAGAGGGATGCCAAAACGATCAAGAAGAGGTTTTGTGAGCAAGCCTGACCGCGTGGTGGCGCCCACTAAGGTAAAGCGCGGTAAATCAATCCGTACAGAGCGGGCGGAGGGACCTTCACCAATCAAAATGTCGAGGGCAAAATCTTCCATCGCTGGGTACAGAATTTCTTCGACCACGGGAGAGAGGCGATGAATTTCATCAATAAACAAAACATCGTTTGCCTCTAACCCTGTTAGGATGGCGGCCAAATCCCCCGCCTTTGTGATGACCGGGCCGGAGGTGGAGCGGTATCCCACCCCCAATTCATGGGCGACAATTTGCGCCAGCGTGGTTTTCCCAAGGCCAGGGGGTCCGTGGAAAAGGACATGGTCCATCGCCTCCCCCCGCTTACGGGCCGCTTCGATGAAAACCCGCAAATTGTCTTTCGCACGGGGCTGACCTGTAAAATCCGCTAATCTTTTCGGGCGTAAGGCGGCATCGCCATTTTCCTCTCCCTCTTGGGCAAGGGCGTCCACTAGTCGATCATTGCTCATGCTACAGACAACCCTTTGAGCGCATCGGTGATCAGGCTTTCTACGGTTTCATGGTCTTTGACGGGTATGGCCGCCACAGCCCGCCCGGCAAGGCCTGCCTCATAGCCAAGATTAACAAGGGCGGAGACGGCATCATGGCGCACAGGGGGGGTGGTTTCCGCTGAGAGAGGGTGAGGGGAAGAGGGCTCAAAGTCCTCTGCCCCCAGAAGGCCTGTGGTTTTGCCCTTTAACTCTGTGACAATGCGCTGGGCAAGCTTTGGTCCCACCCCTTGCGCCCTTGAGACGGCGGCTTTATCCCCCATGGCAACAGCATCCATAAGCGCCGTAGGCGTTAGAACCTGTAAAATTGCAAGGGCCGCTTTAGCGCCAACGCCTTGCACCCCTTGGAGGAGGCGAAAGGCCCGACGCTCCGTTTCACTTTCAAACCCCACAAGGCGGATAAAGGTCTCCGCCACCAGGGTTTCAATGGCAAAGCTTGCCTCTTCCCCTTGGTGTAGTCGGCTGAGATGGCGCGGGGTGGTGGAAACTTCATACCCCACCCCTTGGACATCAAGGAGGACCGTATCCTCACCAATCCTCAAAAGGGTCCCGCGTAAATGTCCGATCATGCTGATACTCGGGTTAAGGTCTGACGATGGCTGCTATGGCAGAGGGCAATGGCGAGGGCGTCGGCTTCATCGGCGGTGAGGGAAGGGGCCTGCGGCAGCAGGCGCGCCACCATAGCACTCATCTGGTCCTTTTGCGCATGGCCCACGCCCACCACCGCTTTTTTAACAGTATTGGCCGCATATTCCGACACCGGAATACCCAATCGTGCTGGGGCCAGTAGGCAAACCCCCCGGGCCTGCCCTAATTTTAGGGTCGATCTTGCATTCGTGTTCACAAAGGTTTCTTCCACCGCTGTCTCATCGGGGATGTGATCTTTGACAATTTCCTCAAGGGCGAAAGAGAGAAAGGCCAGTCGTTCGGCCAAATTTCCCTCCGTGGGCGTTGAAACCCGACCACTTGCCCCATATTGCATCCGTGAGCCCTGACATATAATCAGGCCCCATCCGGTATAGCGCAGGCCGGGGTCAATGCCTAAAATGCGAACAGAACTATTCATGAACATCAAACTACAATGTGTTTCGCAAAGAGCAAACCCATTTTATCAAGAAGCTTGGGGGGATGCGCTTTTTTTAAGAGAACCAAGCTTTCGCAGCTTGACTATCCTTGGTGATTTGCGCTTGCAGCGCCGGGAGGCCTTCAAATTTTTGTTCCGGGCGGAGGAAATGGTGCAAGGTTACCTCAACCACTTTGCCGTAGAGGTCGCCTTCAAAATCAAATAAATGCGCCTCTAACAGCTCCGTTTCCCCCTCCACCGTGGGGCGAATGCCAATATTTGCCACCCCTTGATAGCGTCCCTGGTCTGTTTGGGCGGTGATGGCATAAACCCCAAACTTTGGCCGAAGATAATCTCCTAAGGGTATATTCGCCGTGGGGAAGTTCAGCGTTCGGGCCAAACGGCGCCCTTCTACCACTTCACCGGAAAGGGCCCATGGACGCCCTAAAAGCTGCGCTGCTATGTGCGGGTCGCCTTCGCGCAAGGCCTGCCTCACCGAAGAGGAGGAGTATTTTTCCTCTTCCTCAGCGATCACAGGGGCCATTGCATAGGCGGACATGCCCACCGCTTCGGCGAGGGTTTTAAGCGTAGCAGCATCGCCTGCGCGTTTGGCCCCAAATTGAAAGTCCGCCCCCGTGACAATACCGCTCACCCCCATTTTTTTCGCCAAAGTGACTTGGACAAATTCTTGAGGGGATTGTTTATAAAGCGCTTCTATAAAGGGGAGCACAAAGAGCTTTTGAATGCCAAGTTGACCCAGTAAGGCTGCTTTCTGCGGTAAATTGGTTAGTAAGAAAGGCGGGGTTTGGGGGTGAAATACCCGCCTGGGGTGGGGGTCAAACACAATGGCGGCGGCGGGTTTGTGTTGTGCCAGTGCCACAGCTTTTTTCACTAAGGCTTGGTGACCTAAATGAACCCCATCCATATTGCCGATCACCGCCAACATATGACGATGATTTTGCGCTAAGTCACAGTCTAAGGGCACATATATGATGTCAGCGACAGTGTTATCGGGGGCTACCATATTAGCCCTTCCATCGCATATTCCGCGTGGACATTATAGGTGCTGAGAAGCTGTTTGAGTTTGCTGGGGTCAAGTTGCCCCCGTTCATTGCGTGCCTCTTGGCTGAAGATCCCTTCAGCGACGAAGACAACATCTAAATCTTGATTGTTTGCGCCTAAGATATCCGTCTGCATACCATCACCGACCACCAAAATGCGGGCATTTGGTAGAGCCTTTAAGTCTGATAATGTTTTGCGGGCAAGATCATAAATAGGGGGGTGGGGTTTACCGCAGAGGATAACCTCCCCCCCCACCTCTTCATAAACATCGCCCAAGGCGCCAGCGCAATAAATCAGCTGGTCCCCAAATTTCACCACCTTGTCCGGGTTCGCACAAATCATCGGCAGCTTTTGTTTGGCCGCTTGGGTCAGCATCGCCCGATAATCCTCCGGCGTATCTTTGCGGTCGTTAAAAGGACCGGTACAGAGGATGGCTTCAGCTTCCTCTAGCGGGGTAAAGGTGACGGGCAAGCTATCAAATAGGGTTTGGTCTTTATCGGGGCCCAGCTGAAAAAAGGGGAGATTTGCGCGTTCGGCCACCGCCGCGCGGGTCGCATCCCCTGAGGTGACCACGGCATCATAGGCCTCTCTTGGTAACCCTAACCGGTCAAGTTGCGCAGGGATGACCTGCGATAATCGGGGGGCATTGGTTAAAATGATCACCGGCCCCCGCGCGCGGCGAAACTCTATGAGGGCTTCGGCCACGCCGTCATAAAGGGTTTGGCCATTATGGATAACGCCCCACGCATCACAAAGGAGGGCGTCATAGTGGTTGG
>JBCCMT010000105.1:0-6388 GCA_039026195.1 Pseudomonadota bacterium
ACCTCGATTTCAATGACGCTGTGATTGAAGATATCGCTGAAGAATTCAGGGAGAGGGACCGGGATCGGCTGCTCATGCAAAAGGCCGAGGGTCTTTATGCGAAAAAAGAAGATATGCACAAACCTTTTGAGGCCATTCGTAAAAGTCAGGAACCGGTGGAGTGATAGAGTTTGCCATCACCTATCTGTCCATGCTGCTCATCATTTGGGCCCGGTATATTTTGTTTTCTGGTATTTTCTGGGCGGCGATTTGGGGGCGGCCGGAGGAAAAAGTGGGCGGCACGCGGCTGGCAAAAATTCGCCCGCCGGGGAAAACCATGTGGCGAGAGGCGAAGACCTCCATGGCGGTCTCCCTCATCTATGCTGTTCCTGCAGCAGTGCTTATTCATATGTGGAAACAAGGGGGAACCGCCATCTATAATGACTGGTCCATGGTGCGAGACATCATCTGGGCACCCATCAGCTTGCTGATTTATCTTGCCCTCCATGACACCTATTTTTATTGGACCCATCGGGGGATGCATCACCCAAAACTATATGCAGCGACCCATCAAACCCATCATCTCTCTAAACAGCCCACCCCTTGGGCGGCCTTTTCATTCCATCCGTGGGAGGCTGTGATTTCCGCCTGGTTTATCCCCGCCTTGGCGTTTGTGATCCCCATGCATATCGGCGTCTTTCTCTTCCTCCTCACCCTGATGACCTTTAACGCAGTAGCGAACCATTCGGGGTGGGAGATTTGGCCAAAACGCTTTTTAGATGGCCCCCTTGGGCGGCATCTGATCACCGCCCGGCACCATAATCTCCACCATACCCGCTTTCAGCGGAATTACGGGCTTTACTTTCGCTTTTGGGACCGGTGGATGGGGACCGATGATATGTCCGGGGACCCGATGGGCGCGGCAAAGAAAGCTTAGACCGCTAACTAAGCCTCAGGGCCACGGCAGCGCGAGCCACCAATTTTTCAGGTCCCGTTTGCCACCCTTCGGCCTCTAAAAAGGCAACCCGCCGACCCCGGTGGACGATCTTAACGCGCGCCTGCATGTCTAAATCTTTTGCGGCCCGTAAATAGTTACAATGCACACTGATGATTTTGATATGCTCGACTTCATCCAAAAGGGCGAGGCCCTCCATGTGGGCGCACGTCTCTAAAAAGCTCGAAATTACCCCGCCATGGAGGGACCGGGTAATGACATTGCCCACATGCTGCTCTGAAAAGGCAAGACGGTAGAGGAGATTGTCTTGCTCAATGGTTGCTTCAAAACCCAACCAATTGGCCATGGGGGCCTGACCGCACCAGGCGTTGATACGATCAAGCGCCGCCTGATCGACGGGGAGAAGGCCAATAATCGTCATAGCCGTGAACCTTTTGGGGTAGAGGAGGAGGTCCCCACCATAAAGGTGCCCGCCGCATGGGCTAACTTTTTCCCATCGGGGCAAAGGGCACGGCCCCGGCAAAAGGCCACCTCATCCACAATATCTTCACAAGTGGCATGACATTCAATCGTGGTGCCCGGCGGGACAGAGGCAAAAAAGTCTGTTTTTAGATTGATTGTCGCTTGGGGCTGAAACACATCCATTTTGGTCCAGGCCGCCACCGCTAAAATCGTATCGAGGAGAATAGTGAACAGCCCCCCGTGAATTTCTTCTCCGTCAGAAAAATGGGTAGGCAAGGTAATGGCAAATGCGACATTGCCTCGGTCAGCAGACAAGTTCTTAAAGGGAATATCTTTGAAAAGAACATGCTCGCTCCGCATATGCTGTTCCGTTATGGCCAGCATCTTGCTTACGGCAGGAGAGATTTTTTCTTCCACGTTTAGGGCGTGCTCTTTAATTTTTCTTCTTCATACTGAATGCCCCAGCCGATGATTTGCCGCCACAGGGCCTCCACAAGGGCGGGGGGCATTTGACCACCGTTTGCGCGCTCTTTCACACGGTCGACCACCTGTTGGATCCGCCAAGGCACGGTGGCATCTTCGGGTTTGTCTTTGAGTTGCCACGCCCGGTCCACATAGCCCCAACGTTCTTCTAACAAATCCACAAGGGCGTCATCTAGGCGGTCAATTTCCGCCCGTACATCATCCATGGTTTTACAGTTTTCGGGCGTATTTTTCATTCGTCATCTCTTATGGTGACCACATGGGCCCCGGTTTCTAAGGTTTTATGCACCGGACATTTGTCGGCAATTTCGAATACCCTATCGTGGACCTCCGGGGCAAGGTCTCCGTCAAAGCGAATGCGGCGGGTGAAAACATCGGGTTTCATCTCGCCATCTGTCATGAGGTGATCCATATCGCTGTTATGGCTTTTCTCGTGGCTCACTTTACATTGAATATTGGTGATGGGCAGTTTCTTTCGATCCGCATACATGCGCAAGGTCATGGTGGTGCAGGCCCCAAGCGCGGCACAAAGCAAATCATAAGGGGAGGGGCCAGATCCAAGGCCGCCCACATCGGTGGGTTCATCGGCGAGGAAATGATGGGGGCCAGTGCGGATCAGGTTTTGGAAGGTGCCTTGGCCCGTTTCTTTGACAATCACCTCAGGGTCTTCATGGTCTGCTGGCCCTGAAGGGTCTCTTTCAATATTCAAATAGCGCCCCGCCCAGGCGGCAATCACATTCGCGGCATAGGTCGCATCCTTCACCCTTGAGAGAAGATGGTCTGCATTATCGAGGGAGGCAAAGCTTTTGGGATGTTTGGCCGCCACGAAAATATCAGTGGCGTTGGAAATCCCCACCGTATTATCCGTAGGCGAATGGAGGACAAGAAGCGCCCGTTTGAGAGTGGCCGCCGCGGTGGTGACGTCATGCTTGCCCATATCATCCAGAAACTGTTTCTGAATGCGGAAGGGGCGGTTGCCAAGGCTCACCTCCGCTTCGCCCTTCTCCTGTATTTCATCGAGCTTATCGCCAAATTGGGCGGAGACATGGGTGACGTCCGATGGCGCGGCGATGGTGGCCACGGCTTTCACGTCTGGAAGATCTTGCGCCACGGCAATCACCGCCGCCCCGCCGAGGGAGTGGCCAATAAGCAGTGACGGTGCCTCATAATGCTGCCGCAAATAATCCGCTGCGGCTTTGAGGTCTCCCAAATTCATGCTGAAATTGGTGGAGGCAAAATCCCCGCCGGAGTTCCCAAGGCCGGTAAAGTCGAATCGCAGGACGGCGAGACCTGCCTCCGTCAGGGCTTTCGCAATGGCCCGCGCCGCCAAAATATCTTTCGAGCAAGTAAAGCAGTGGGCGAAGAGGGCATAGGCCTTGGGCAGCTCCATGGGCATATCGAGCCGGGCGGACAGGGTCGCGCCAGAGGGGCCGGGAAAGTCAAGACGAAGGGGGCGAGGGGCCATGGGACACTCCTAAAAATGTGAGTTCTTTCTACCGCTCTTCCCAAACGGATGCAAAAGAGCAGCGCATATTTTCCTATATTCGTCTCAACAGGTGTTCATGTTACGCCGTGACGCGAACACGGCTGTTCAAACTCAGCACCATGTCCGGCGGGGCCGTGAAAGCAGGCAAGGCGTCGCCTTCCCGTAAAAAGGCTTTGACGGCGAGGGGGTAGAGCAAATGCTCCGCTTCCCGGACGCGTGCCGCGAGGGCCGTCTCGTCATCCTCCGCCCACCGGGGCACCGCCGCTTGGCCGATAATGGGTCCACCGTCTAGATCTCGGGTCACGGCGTGGACGGAGCATCCTGACAGGGCGACACTGTATGCCAATACCTGAGCATGGGCGTTATGACCCTTAAAGGCAGGGAGGAGGGAGGGGTGGATATTCACCATCCGCCCTGACCAGGCATCCACAAAGGCATCGCTTAAAATCCGCATAAAGCCGGCTAGGCAAATAAACTCAATGCCTGCCTCGGTCAGGGCCTTTTGCATGGCACTGTCAAACGCCTCGCGAGAGGGGTAATCTTTGTGGGAAATGATTTTTATGGACAGCCCTGCGGCCTTCGCCCGTTCAAGGCCGTAGGCCTCCGCACGATTAGAGAGGACAAGGCTGATGTCAGCGGGAAAGTCTTCCCCTTGCGCATCAATGAGGGCTTGGAGGTTGGTGCCACTGCCAGAAATCAAGACGGCGGTTTTGTATCGCTTGCTCATGCGGGGGCAAGCTCACCAATCGCGCGCGCGTTGGGCAAGGCACCCAAGACATCCCCTGCTTGGTTCGGCGAAACAATCAGTACCATGCCAATCCCAGCATTGAACGTGCGCTGCACCTCCTGGTCTGACAGTTGACCCGCCTCCTTCAGCCAAGCAAAAAGGGGCGGCAGGGTGAGGGCCGCCTCATCGAGCCGGGGGGTGAGGGCGTCGGGCAGAGCCCGGGGAATATTCTCCGAAAGCCCCCCGCCGGTGATATGGGCCAGGCCCTTCACGCGCCCCTGTTGGCAAAGGGGGAGGAGCGGCTTCACATAAATCTCCGTAGGCGTTAGAAAGGCATCGCTTAAGCTGCCCTCGCCAAAGGGGGAGGCGTCTTCCCAATCAAGCCCCGCATCGGCGACAATTTTCCGAATGAGAGAATAACCGTTGGAATGCGCGCCGGAGGAGGGGAGGCCGATGAGGAGGTCGCCCGCCGCCATCTGGTCTGTTTTGGGCAAAACCGCATCGCGGTTCACCGCGCCGACGCAAAACCCGCCCAGGTCATAATGCCCCGCCGCATACATGCCCGGCATCTCCGCTGTCTCTCCGCCAATCAAGGCGGCGCCCGCGCGGCGGCATCCTTCCGCCACCCCGGCGACGATGTCCGCCGCCACGCCTTCGTCGAGCTTTCCGCAGGCGAGATAGTCGAGGAAGAAGAGCGGCTCTGCCCCTTGCGCCAGCACGTCATTCACGCACATGGCCACCAGGTCGATCCCGATCGTATCATGGCGCCCCGTGGCAAAGGCGAGCATCAGCTTGGTGCCCACCCCATCGGTGCCAGAGACCAAAAGGGGGTCTTCATAGCCCGCGGCTTTGAGGTCAAAAAGGCCGCCAAACCCGCCCAAGGCCGCATCCGCGCCCGCCCGTGCGGTGGCCGCGGCAAAGGGGGCAATCTTTTTAATCAGGCGGTTCCCCGCCTCAATATCCACCCCGGCTTGTTTATAGGCGTCCGTCATGGGCTTTGGTCATCCTCATCTCGAATAGAAGGTGTGTCCTAAACCCTTTCGACGGAATGTCGAGATGGGGGTGGAGAAGCGTAAGAAATTCCGTCACCCCGGTTTGAGGCAAAGCCTCAAGACCGGGGCCTATACTTCAAAATGTCAGATATTTTCGAATAGACAGTGAATTCTTATTATAGGTCCCGGTCTTCTCACTAGCGTTCGAAACCGGGATGACATCGTACAACCCTTTCAAAATCCCCCTTTGACGCTGAGGGGCCACTGCCCCTATGACGCTGTAAGTTTTTATTTTGACGCGTTTCCGGACGGCGAACCGTACACACTTCGCCTGGAAACGCTTTGATCAGTTATGTTGAAGAGGAGCCCCGCCATGTTCGCCACCATCAGTCTTATTTTCCCAGGGCAAGGCAGCCAGGCCGTGGGCATGGGGATGGAGCTCGCGGCCCAGTTCCCCGTGGCGAAGGCCGTGTTTGAGGAGGTGGACGACGCGTTGGGTGAGAAGCTCTCAACCCTCATCGCCGATGGCCCAGCGGAGGATTTAACCCTTACGAAAAACACCCAACCCGCCTTGATGGCGGTTTCCATCGCTGCCTTCCGCGTCTTGCAAGAAGAGGGGCTGACCGACGCCCACATCACCAGCATGGCGGGCCACTCCTTAGGCGAATATTCCGCCCACTGCGCGGCGGGGGCGCTGTCTTTATCCGACACGGCGCGGCTGTTGCGCCTGCGGGGGGAGGCGATGCAGGCGGCGGTGCCCGTGGGGGAGGGGGCCATGGCGGCCATCCTCGGGCTAGATCTGGAACAGGTGGAAACCCTGCTAGACGGGGGCAACGCGCAAGTGGCCAATGACAACTCGCCCGGGCAAGTGGTGATCTCCGGCAGCAAAGCAGCCATCGACGCGGCTTGCGTGGCGGCGAAAGAGGCGGGGGCCAAGCGGGCGCTGCCCTTGCCTGTCTCTGCCCCCTTCCATTGTGCCCTCATGGGCCCCGCGCAGGAGAAAATGGCCGCTGCCCTCGCCGAGGCGGTGATTGAAGCGCCCAAGGTGCCAATTTTCGCCAATGTGTTGGCCGCCCCCATTACCTCGCCCGATGACATCCGCCGCACCCTGACTGAGCAGGTGACAGGCCGCGTCCGCTGGACCGAGACCATCACCGCCATGTCCGCCGCAGGGACGGAAACTTTTATTGAAGTGGGTGCTGGGAAGGTCCTCACCGGCCTCGTCAAACGCATTGTCAAAGGGACAAAGGCGTTCAATGTGGGCGCGCCGGGTGATCTGGAGGCCTATCGCGAGGCGGTGGCTG
>JBCCMT010000106.1:0-6381 GCA_039026195.1 Pseudomonadota bacterium
CAGCCTCTAGTTTTTCCAGTCGTCCGGTTAGTTTCATTTGTTGTCCTCCAGTGCCGTGATGCGGCGTCTCATTTTTTGGTAAAAGGGGCCGGATAATCTCCACCGTGTCATCTAACACCTGGGCGGCGCCCTCATCCGCCCACTTTTTCGCATTAATAGCCATTTCTTCCCGTGTCATCGGATCATTAAGAAGCCGTAAAAGAGAGGCGCTCAAATCCCGTTCATTCCGTACAAGGGCTAACCCGCCTGCCCGCCGCATGGCCTGAAAAGTTTCTTGAAAATTAAACACATGGGGGCCGGTGACGATGGCGCTTTCAAGACGGGCAGGCTCCATAGGGTTATGCCCCCCCACGGGGCAAAGACTGCCGCCAATAAAGGCCACGTCAGATATGCGGTAAAAAATCCCCAATTCCCCAAGCGTATCTGCAATATAAATATCCGTATCAGGCGTAGGGGCCTCACCTAAACTCCGTTGCGCCACTTTATACCCCCTAGAGATGGCCAGTTCAGCAACAGCACTGCCGCGCTTAGGGTGTCTTGGGGCGATAATGGTCAAAAGGTCGTCAATTTGGGGGGTGAGCTGGTCATGGGCATCTATGACCAACTCCTCTTCTCCACTATGGGTACTCGCTGCGAGCCAGATTGGGCGATCGCCCAAGGCATTTGTCATCTCTGCGAGAGCCTTATCATCAGAAGGCAGAGGTGGGGCCGCCCGTTTTAAATTCCCCACCATATGCACAGATCGCTCAGCCAAGGCGGCGATACGCTCTTGGTTGTCCTTATCTTGCGCCATCAGGATCTCAAACCCATCAAATAAAGCCTTGGCCGACTTCGCCCGCTTGGCCCAGCGAGCAGATGATTTTGGCGAGAGCCGGCCATTGATGAGCGCCAGCGGAATATCTCGCTTTTGGGCACTATCGATGAGAACAGGCCAAAGCTCAGACTCCACAAATAATCCTATGGTTGGCTGCCAATGGGTGAAAAATGATTTGATGAAAGCGGGTTGGTCAATAGGGGCATACTGATGGATTGACCTTTCAGGGAGCCGTTCTGCCATTAATTTGGCGGAGGTGATCGTCCCGGTGGTGACCAAAAAATGGGCTTCTGGGCATTCTTTGCATAACCGTTCAATAAGGGGGAGGATGGAAAGGGATTCCCCAACACTTGCCCCATGTATCCAGATAACATCCCCTTGGGGGCGGGGCGAACTTGCCACCCCGCGGCGTTCATTGATCCGTACAGGGTCTTCTTTACCATTATTCAGCCTTTGTTCTAACACAACATTCGCCATAGGCTTTAGAAGAGAGGTAAAGGTGCGATAGGTTTTAAGGGCAAAGGTCAAGAAATATCCCCTTGTGCCATAAGGGGGGCGGGGGGCGAATAGTCTTGACCGACCATCAGGTCGGCTTTTTCGGTAATATGGTTCAATGAAGCCTCGATATCTTGGCGTCCTTTTTCAATATCATCTTTCACATATATGGGCTCGCCATAAATGAACACTGCTTTTGAAAAGGGAAGCGGAAGGGGGAGAATAAGCTGGTCCCAACTTTTCAGCCGTTTCCCCACCTTCACATTATAGGTGGTGGGCAAGACCGGCACCCCCGCAAGACGGGCAAGTTGCGCAACACCTGCTTGCGCCCGTTGGCGGGGCCCCCTTGGGCCATCTGGGGTAAGGCCGATAACGATGCCGTTTTTTGCATCCTTCACCAAAGCCTTAAGGGCCGATGCCCCGCCTTTTTGCTTCTCTTTTTTATGGGGATTTTGGGCAGAGCCGCGCCGGGCAATAATGTTAAAATGGTCCATAGTTCGGGCTAGTAGCTCCCCATCCCCATGTTCTGAAATAAGGACATTGATCGGCAGATTATGATGTTTTTGCAGACGCGGCATCATCAGCAGTCGAGAATGCCAAAAGGCATATATGAAGGCCTTGCCGCTTGTGATTAGCTTCTCATGGTGCTCTTCCCCCCGTACATCCCATCTTAACGTCCTATTGAGCAGGCGAATATAGGATGCCGCTGCAGCGGTGAGTAGGGATTGAACAAAGGGATGAAGGCTGTTTTTGCGGGCCACGGCGCACTCGTTTATAAAAAGCGGTTCTATACCCTGTTCTTACGATAAAAATCAAAGTGATATGAAAACTTATGATGAATAAACGTCCCTCGTCATTGCTGCGCCGTCTCTGGCAGGGGTTTTTAAACCGCTATCGCGGGCGGTTGGGCCTGGCTTTTCTGTTCATGGTGGGCCTTGCGGTGACAGAGGCGGCCTTTGTCTTGATCACAGAATGGATCTTTTCAGGCTTTGACCCATCACCTGATCGCCGTTTTGCTGTCTCCCCAGAAACCGTGATGATATGGGGGCCGATCTTGGTCATTGGGTTGGGCAGTGCCCAGGCTTTCTTCTTCTACCTACAACAGGTGGCATCGCAAAATGTTGCGATCCGCACCTTGCGGGATCTTCAAAAGGCTATGTTTGCCGAAATTGGCACTTTTGATCTGGCGCAGACAGCGGATGACGGCAGTGGTCAGCTGATGTCTCGATTTACCAACGACATGACCATTTTGCGTGAAGGCCTCACCCGCGCGCCGAACGGGGTCCGAGACCTAGTGCGGCTGATCGGTTTTGCCGGGATTTTAGCCTATCAAGATTGGGTTTTATTTCTTTCTGTCCTGTTGATTTACCCCATCGTTGGGGTGCCGATCACTTGGATTGGTGGGAAGATCCGGCGGGTGGCCCGTAAGGTACAGCAGCAGATCGGGGATATGACAGGGCTCTTGAGTGAAACCCTCCGAGGGCAGAGGATGGTCAAAACCTATCAACTTGAAGCCTATGAGGCGGATCGCCTGGGCAGCGCCTTTGATGACCGCTATCATCTCCTCAACCGGTTAATTAAAATCCGCGCCGCGAATGAGCCCCTGATCACTGTGGTCGGGGCTGTTGCTATTGCAGCGATTATCGGCATTGCGGCCCTGCGGATTGATCTTGGATTGCTCACCGGGCCGGAGCTTGTGTCATTCCTCGTCGGCATGGCGCTTTTGTCTCAACCCGCGCGGGGGTTGGGGACATTGAATGCGGTTATTCAAGAGGGGTTGTCTGCCCTTGAGCGGGTGTTTGATGTCCTCGACCGTGAGCCCGCCATTATGGACTGCCCCCAAGCCGCCAACCTTTCTATTACAAAGGGCTCCGCCTCCATAGAGCTGAAAGATGTCACCTTTGGATATGATCCGCAAACCCCGGTGATTGAGAATCTCAGTCTTAAAGTTCCTGCGGGCCAAACCGTGGCGCTGGTCGGACCATCGGGCGCAGGGAAGTCATCTATCTTCAACCTATTGCCGCGGCTCTACGACCCGCAAAATGGTCGGATCCTGATCGCAGATCAAGATAGTCGGGAGGTGACTGTGGCTTCCTTACGTCAAGCCATCGGGTTTGTCTCCCAAGATGCCATATTATTTGACGATACGGTGGAGGCGAATATCCGTTTTGGTCAGCTTGATGCCCCGCCAGAGGCTGTGGTGGCATCAGCGACGTCCGCGGCGGCCCATGATTTTATCCAAGGCTTACCCATGGGGTATCAAACCCACGTGGGGGAAGGGGGCGGTGAGCTTTCCGGGGGGCAGCGTCAACGCATCGCCTTGGCCCGCGCCTTTTTGAAAAATGCCCCGATTTTGTTACTGGATGAAGCCACCGCCGCCCTCGATGCGCAAAGTGAGCGCTTAATCGAGGAGGCGCTGATAAACCTTTCAAAGGACAGAACAACCCTTGTGATTGCCCATCGGCTATCCACTATTCGTCACGCGGACCTTATTTGTGTGATGGACAAAGGAAGAATTGTGGAGCAAGGGCGGCATGATGAGCTTGTCACCCAAAACGGGCTATATGCCCGGCTCGTTGCTTTACAATTTAGAGAAGATAACACGACATGACGCCTTTTCGGTTTTTAGTTCTGGTGGGGATCACCATGACATGGGGTCTTCATTTCTCCGTAATTAAGTCCACGGTGGGCGATATTCCCCCCATTTTTTATGTGACCTTGCGAATGGCGCTGGTGGCGATTTTATTATCGCCGCTTTTGCGATGGTATCCAGGGCAGATGCGGAATATCATGCTCGCCGGCTTCTTTTATGGCGGGATCAATTATGTCTTTATGTTCAGTGGACTTAACTTCATCACCGCCAGCTTAGGGTCGATTTTGATGCAGACCTATGTGCCCTTTGCCATGTTATTTTCCGTTTTATTTTTAGGCGAAGTCATTCAATGGCGGCGGATTTTAGGGCTGATCCTCGCCTTTTCTGGTATTTTTATCATTATTTCAGCGGGTGGCGATTTAACAGGATCAGATAATCTTATCCTAGGGGCAACATTAGTGGTTGCAGCTGCGGCTTGTGAAGCTGGCGCCACCATTTTTATCCGTCAGACTAAAGGGGTACCACCTTTAGGCATACTGGTCTGGGCGGGCATTATTGGGGCCCTGGTCACCGCGCCTCTTACCTTCTTTGTGGAAAGTGATCAGCTTGCCTTTTGGAATAGCTCGGTCAAATGGGAAGTACTGAGCGCCCTTAGCTATTCAGTGCTCATGGCATCTGTGGTGAGTGGGTTTGCCTATTACTGGCTTCTTCAAAAAGTGTCCGTCAGCCAGGTGGCCAGCGGGACCTTCATGACCACCATATTCGCTGTGATTTTTGGGGTGGTGTTGATGAATGATCCTTTCACCCTTCAGTTTTTGATCGGTGGGCTTATCACCATGACTGGTATTGCGATTATTATTATTCGAAACATCAAAGTGAAAGCGAACATTCCCTTTATCAGTCCGCAAGGAGCAGCGAGAAGACGATGGAAATAATATCGGCGCCTTCCCTTAATTATGATAGCCGTGGGGAGACGCCCATTCAGCTTGTGGTCCTCCATTACACCGGGATGCCCACCGGGGAGGAGGCCTTGGCGCGGATGCGCGACCCGGCGGCAAAGGTTTCTGCCCATTATATGATTGACGAAGTGGGAAGCCTATACGCCTTAGTGCCGGAGGCGGCGCGGGCTTGGCACGCCGGCCGAAGTCAATGGAAAGATATCAAAGATGTGAATGCTGCGTCCATTGGTATAGAGTTGGTGAATAAGGGGCATTTTTGGGGGTATGAAGACTTTCCGACCCTTCAAATAAAATCTTTGCTCACCTTATTACAGGATATTATCTCTCGCCATGGGGTGGGGCCCGCCCAAATTGTGGGGCATTCAGACATCGCCCCTAATCGCAAAGAAGACCCAGGCGAGAAATTTCCCTGGGCCCTATTGGCTGAAAATAACTTGGCGCTGCCGCCCTTTGAGGGTCAGGTGAGGGATCCGTCTGACACCTCCGACATCTCCTATGAACAGGTGCTCACCATGCTAGGTGACATAGGTTACCTTATAGAAGAGGGCTGCCCTTCGGCACCTGTGCTTGCCTTTCAGCGCCGCTTTTACCCAAGCGCCTTGGGTCAGGGATTATCCCCTGACACAAGGGCTGCCATTGCGTGGGTCCACCAGCAGATCAAAAGCCTTTAGCTTGCGGGCGCTGGGGTGGTTTTCGGTGCCTCGACAGGGGCCGCCGTACTCCGGATCAGCGCATAGCCGATCACCCCTGAGAAGATTGACCCTGCAATCACCCCAAGACGAACCTCGTTAAGGGCGTCGGCCGTCTCAAAGGCAAGGCCGCCGATGAACAAACTCATGGTGAAGCCAACCCCTGTGAGGCAGGCCACCCCGGCCAGTTGACGCCACGTCACCCCCACGGGAAGTTTCGCAATCCCGAATTTCACCGCCAAATAGGCTAAGCCTAAAACACCGATGGGTTTCCCAAGTAACAGGCCCAAGGCAATTCCTAAGGGAACAGGTTCCCCTAAGGTGCCCAAAGACATACCCTGGAAGGAGACCCCAGCATTGGCAAAGGCAAAGATGGGAAGGACCATGAACGCCACCCAGGGGTGAAGCCCATGCTCTGCTTGGGCGAGGGGGGCATGTTTTTCCTCCGGCGTGCCAATGGGGATCATCAGCGCGGTGACAACGCCAGCCAAAGTGGCGTGTACCCCTGACTTCAGAACACAAACCCACATGAAAATCCCGATCAAGGTATAGGGCGTTAGGGATCGTACCCCCATCCGGTTTAGGGTAAAGAGACCTGCAAACCCCACAACCCCCAGCATCAGGGCGTTGACAGACAAATTCTCCGTATAGAAAAGCGCAATGATCACAATAGCGCCGAGGTCATCGATAATAGCCACAGCGAGCAAAAAGATTTTGAGAGCCACGGGGGCACGGGTGCCCAATAGGGCGAGAATGCCAAGGGCAAAGGCAATATCCGTTGCCGCCGGAATGGCCCAGCCTCGCGCATTCACGGGGTCCCCCATATTAAAG
>JBCCMT010000107.1:0-6343 GCA_039026195.1 Pseudomonadota bacterium
ATTATCTTCCCTTAAAATCAGCTCATTTGTCCGCGAAGATACGTCTGTGGGGATGGCAGAAATTTGCCCTTCTCAGCGTTATTTTCTTCAGTGCGGCGGCACTGATTTACGCCCCCCTAAATAGTCTGATTATCTTCAATCTTAGCTTCATTCTTTTTTGCCTCACTATCATGGGGATAAGGGGCATGTTACTTTATCTGTCGATGACGGACCATCGGCCCCGCTCCCCCCAAGACGAAGCTCTCCTTAAGGACAATGATCTCCCCATCATTACGATTCTTTGTCCTTTGTATAAAGAAGAGCTTGGATTGCCAGGGTTGATTGAAGCCCTTTTGGCCCTTGACTACCCGCACCATAAACTGGACATCAAAATTATTCTTGAGGAAAAAGATGCGGGCACCATTCGGTTAGCCCACAAACTTTGTGCCCAAGCCCCCTTTGACATGGTGGTGGTCCCTGATGGCCCCCTTAAAACCAAGCCAAAGGCCTGTAACTATGCCCTATGGTCCGCCCTTGGCGAATTATTGGTCATTTACGACGCGGAGGATCGACCTGAGCCTGGGCAATTGCGCTTAGCAGCCTCAACCTTTGCGAAGCTCCCCAAAAAGGTGGTATGTCTGCAAGCCCGATTAAATTACTATAATCGCGAAGAGACCTGGCTGACCCGTCTGTTTGCCATTGAATATGCTCTTTTGTTTGACCTTGTCCTGCCAGGGCTTGACCGCTTAGGCGCGCCCCTGCCCCTAGGGGGGACGAGTAATATATTCCGTACACAATGCCTCCTCGACCTTGGGGGGTGGGATCCCTATAATGTAACGGAGGATGCGGATTTAGGCCTTCGCATGGCTCGGGCGGGGTTCACCACCCAAATGCTTGATTCCACAACTTATGAAGAGGCCACGAGCAAAACCGGCCCTTGGATCAGGCAACGGTCCCGGTGGATTAAAGGCTATCTGCAAACCACCTTAGTCCATACCCGGCGTTTGCGGGAGAAACAGCCTTGGCAATATTATCTTACCTTGTATTTTCTGGTGGGCGGGGTGGTCCTAGCCGCCCTTGCAAACCCTATTTTCTGGGGCATGTATCTTTTATGGCTTTTAGGATGGGGAGACTTTTTAGAGCCGCTTTTTCCGCCGCCGGTGAGCGGCTTAGCCACCTTCACATTTCTAGCGGGCAATCTTTTACATATTTGGCTGTTTATGATCGCGCCGATGCGGCGTCATTGGCATGACCTTGTTCCCTATGCGTTGTTGGCACCGCTTTATTGGGGGCTTCAATCCTGGGCGGGGTATAAGGCGTTATTTCAATTCTTGATACGGCCCTTTTATTGGGAGAAAACCAGCCATGGCCCAGGGCAGAGCAGTGAAGCTGTCATGGCAAAGGCCATGCCCCAAACCCCTTCCATAGGTGAGCCTTGATTGGCCGGCTCTCCTCCTATGCGCCCTTATTTTCAAGGGAGCTATTTCCCATCATCGGGAGCGGGCTTTTTATCCTGTTAAGCGCTCTGATCGTCGTTCACACCCAGTGGCCCTTTGAGATTTTCAGTGCGCGGCTTGACCAAGTTACACATTTTGACGGCCTTGCCCCTGGGATCGATTTTACCCTTATTTTCGCGCATCTTCTCTATCAGTATCTTGATATGTCCGCAAGCCAATCGATCCTTGCGGCGAGCCTTTCCGCCCTCCCCTTTTTAGGGGCCCTTATTTTACGGACCACCACTCCTCTTCAAGGGCGGTGGGGCCCAGCCATCATCACAAGCGGGCACCCGATTACCTTGGCGCTCATTTTCTCCGGCTGCGGATGGGCGGCTTTAGGGTTATTTGGTCTTTGGCGTCTTTTGGCAGATTTGCGGGAGAAGGCCCCCCATCAAGGGATGCCTTTGGCGGGGATTGGGATTGGCGGGGCTTACCTCACCGTCCCGCAATTTGGTCTTTACATTCTTCCCCTGGCAGCGGTCTTATTCCTCTGCGCCCCCCGGCATATGTTGGGCCGTCACATGCGGGTCTTTTATCTTTTAAGTTTCACCCCTGTGGTGATGATGATGGGCTCTTATTATTACACAGCCTCTATCTTTGGCGGGGCCTCCCCAGCGCCCCTGGCAGATGAAGGTGTTGCGATGTCCTTTATCGGCCTTGGGGTCAGCCTATCGCTTATGGCACCGGGGCTTTTTCGGCACCTGACCAAGACCGGCGGGGCCGCCCGGATTGCCGTTTTATCAGCTCTCTTGCTCACCAGCACCGCCCCGCAAGCAAGCTCCCTTCTTTTGCTGGCCGCGGCAGGCCTTGCCCAAATGGCCATCAACGCCCGGTTCAAGGAGCCCCCGGTCTGGACCGCCGCCAGCATCGTGGGGAGTGGTCTTGTGATCATCTTGTTAGACCGCCCCTTTTTCTTCTAGATTCTTTAGTGGTCGCGTCGCGAAAGGCCAAAACCGATTCTCACTTTTGGCGCGACGCTCTAACTACCCCCTTGTATGATCGCCCTTTCCTCTTCATCTTATGGCCATCATGACAACGCAGATGGACCATATTCGTGCAGAGGCCTTACCGGGGTTAGAGGGACGTCCCTTTTGGTTGATGGACGGGATTGGGAATAATTTCGTTATTGTTGACCTACGGGGGGGCGGGCAGATGACGCCTAAGGCCGCAGCCATGCTGGGGGATCATGACGGGCCCTTTGGCTGTGATCAGATCATCACGCTAGAGCGCGGCGAAAATGAAGCCTCCCCCTATATGGGCATTTGGAATGCGGATGGATCGCCTGCTGGCGCGTGCGGCAACGCCACCCGCTGTGTGGGCTGGTTACTCATGCAAGAAACGGGCTTGGCGAGTGCCCATCTTTCCTCCCCCGCGGGGCCCCTATTGGCAAAAGACGCAGGGCCCTATCGTGTCACCGTGGATATGGGCACGCCTCGGCTGGATTGGCAAGATATTCCGCTTTCAGAACAAATGGATGATACCCGCTATATCGATATCAAATTGGGGCCCATTGATGCGCCCGTCTTGTGGGGACCATCGGCGGTGAATATGGGCAACCCCCATTGTGTGTTTTTTGTGGAAGACGCGGAGAAAGCGCAAATTGAAAAATTTGGCCCCCTGGTGGAAAACCACCCCCTCTTCCCAGAGCAATCCAATGTTTCCGTGGTACACGCTATTGATCAAGAAACATTACGCCTACGGACATGGGAGCGCGGGGTGGGGATGACCGCAGCCTGCGGGACCGCGGCCTGCGCAGCATTGGTTTCCGCCCATCGTCGCCGCGTGACAGGTCGGCGTGCGACCATCAAGCTGGATGGGGGAGAGCTTGTCATTGAATGGCGACACTCCGATGATCATGTGTTGATGACGGGGCCCATCAGCCTGAATGGAATAGGCCGGTTTGAAGAGGCCCGCTGAAAAGCCCGCAATCTTAAGAGGTCTTGTGCTGAAAGCTTTGTTCTTCCATCTAATGAAGAAATTATGACCAAAACGTCCCCCTCTTCGGTCAGCCTGGGCTGCCGCCTCAACGCTTATGAAAGTGAGCGGATGGCGGGGCTTGCCCAAAATGCGGGCCACAGCCAAGTGGTGGTGGTCAACACCTGTGCGGTAACGGGCGAAGCGGTGCGACAAAGTCGCCAAGCCATTCGAAAGGCCAAAAAAGCAAACCCGGACGCCGATATTGTGGCCACCGGCTGCGCCGTGCAGCTTGACCCGCAAGGCTTTGAAAATATGCCTGAGGTCACCTCTGTGTTGGGGAATGCCGAAAAACTTCAGCCGCAAGCATGGGCGAAGCTTGCGCCCGTGCAAGATGTATTTGCCGCCAAAAACCTCCCGAAGGGCCCCGCCCCCTTAGAGCCTGTTCAGGCCCGCGCGCATTTGGAGGTGCAAAATGGATGCGATCACCGCTGTACCTTTTGCATCATTCCCTTTGGCCGGGGGCAAGCAAGATCAAAAATGGTTCAAGATATTGTAGAAGAAGCGCAAATCTTAGTGGATCGGGGAGCGAAAGAAATCGTTCTGACGGGCGTGGACCTCACATCCTACGGCCCTGACCTTGGGTCATCAGTTAGCTTAAGTGACCCTATTAGCGCACTTTTAAAGGCCTTACCGCCATTTATTCGCCTGCGGCTTTCTTCCATTGACGGCGCCGAGGTGGATGACCAGCTTTTCTCCCTTATCGTCAACGAAGCCCGCATTGCCCCCCATCTGCACCTTTCTTTGCAAGCGGGGGATAATATGATCCTAAAACGGATGAAACGCCGCCACACGCGGGAAGAGGCCATCGCTTTGTGTCAGCGGTTAAAAGCGCAGCGCCCCGAAATTGTGTTTGGTGCGGATATCATCGCGGGCTTTCCCACAGAAACAGAGGCGATGTTTCAAAACTCCCTAAACCTTGTGGCGGAATGCGAGCTTACCTTTCTGCACGTCTTTCCTTACTCCCCCCGCACCGGCACCCCCGCCGCGTTAATGCCCCAAGTGGAAAGGGCGGTGATTAAAGACCGCGCCACCAGGTTGCGACAGCTAGCTGATGACAGGCTTGCCCAACATCTCCACAGTAAACTTTGCCAAACAGATGAAATGCTGGTGGAACAAGTGAAAAACGGCCAGGTCTTCGGCCGGCTCGCTGACTTTACGGAAGTGGTCACCCAAGGCCCGTTTACGGCGGGGGATGTTTTCCTTATACACCCCACGGAAATTGATGGGCACCGGCTACGGGCCCACCCTGTTTGATAAATTGGCGAAGGTGACCTTCCCAAGGGAAATAGATGATGACGGACCCTGCCGACCGACCTCGCAAAGGATTTTTCTCAAAGCTCTTTGGTAAAAAACCCCGAGATATTGAGCCAGAAGACCTTAAGATTGATAAGGAAACGGAGAAAGAGGGGAGCCCCCCCCCTGAACCTGATCAACTGGCAACAGATGACCAGCCTTTTTCACAAGAGCCTTCCCTTTCACAAAACGATGTGGACGACCTGCCCTCAGATAAAGAGGAAGAAGATGCCGATACAGGGTCAACGGCCGAAGACCCGATAGATCCATCCCCCAACGATGATGCGCTTTCCCAAGACGGCAAAGACGACGCTCTTCCTATTTCTCCAGCCGCTACAAATATCGATCAAGAACCAGACACTGTCCCCACAGAGCTGCCCCCCCAAGAACCAGCCCCCTCAGCGACAGCTGCTCTGGAAGAGGACGCCTCGCTCCCGCCCCCTAAAAAGAAAGGACTGTTCGGCCGTCTGACCGCTGGGCTCGCCCGCACCTCCCAAAAACTCAGTGGAGGGATTGGTGCAATCTTCACAAAACGCAAACTCGATGACGAGACCTTAGAGGAATTAGAAGACCTGCTGATCATGGCGGATCTCGGCCTGCCAGCCACCACGCGGATTCTCTCAGCCCTGTCCAAGGAAAAATATGACCAAGAGATTACCGATGAAGAGGTTCGTATGGTTCTGGGCCGGGAAGTGGCCAAAACGCTTGAGCCCCTTGCCCAGCCTCTAACCATCACGCCCGCCCATCGCCCCCATATTATTTTAATGACAGGGGTCAATGGCGCTGGGAAAACCACCACCATCGGCAAATTGGCGAAAAAATTCTCCGACGAAGGCAAATCGGTTTTACTTGCCGCCGGGGATACCTTTCGGGCCGCCGCCATCGAACAACTCCAGGTTTGGGGGGAGCGGACAGGGGCAAAAGTGGTGACCCGACCGCAAGGGGCTGATGCGGCAGGGCTGGCCTATGATGCGATTGTCCAAGCCCAAGAAGAAAAGATCGACCTTATCCTGATTGACACGGCCGGGCGCCTGCAGAACCGATCTGAACTGATGGATGAATTGGCAAAAATTGTCCGAGTCATTGAAAAACTGGTGCCCGACGCCCCCCATGACACTTTATTGGTCCTTGATGCCACCGTTGGGCAAAATGCGATCAGCCAAGCGCAAACCTTTACAGAAATTGCTGGGGTCACGGGGCTTGTGATGACCAAGCTTGACGGGACAGCCCGCGGGGGGGTGTTAGTGGCGCTCGCGGATCAATTTCATCTGCCTATTCATTATATTGGGGTTGGTGAAGCGGTGGAAGATCTTCAGCCCTTTAACGCGAACGAATTCGCTCAAGCCTTGACCGCCCTTGATATCCCTTTGAGATAAGAAAGACATGACCATGACCGACACAAGAACAGAGCCCGCCCGTAAACTTGACGGGACTGAGAAACTGGCTGTGGAAATGGGGCCTTTGGCGGCCTTTTTTATTGGCTTTTTCTTTCATGAGCGCCTGGCCCCCTTTGTGGATCAATCCATGGGCACTGTATTTTTAAATCAAACGGGCCATGAGCTTTATTTATCTATTCTATTTTTTCTCCCTGTTTTTGG
>JBCCMT010000108.1:0-6306 GCA_039026195.1 Pseudomonadota bacterium
CTAATCCAGCTCAAGCGTGAGAAGTCGTATTCGTACAAAGAGAATATTAAATTCAAGGATATTAAGACTTTTAGAATATTAGCGAAAGCAGGATTCAAGTATATGAAGTAGTCTATACTATCGGATAGAGACTCATCAAATGCTTTGTTCAGCTTTTGAAAGGTGTCTTTCAATTCTTCTTGGCTTAGTCTTTCTCTATGCACCCATTTTTCAAATAACGAAGACAGAAGGTCTGCTTTTAAGTCACCCTTAGGATGTCGCGCCCCATATGTATTATCTAAACGCCAAGCGACATCCTCACGAATACACTGCAGAAGTTCTGCTCCTAACGGCACTTCAAAGTCTTTGCTCGTTCCTGCTCCAATAACAATCGTAGTTGGCTTCTTAAACATACTCCCCAATCCTTTTCCAAACTTAGTATATGTAATAGCACTTAAGGGGATCACTGACCAGTCACACTGGCTGACGCACCCCCGCCTCCCCGCGGCGAAGACCGCGGGGTCCAGCTCCCTTGGATGTCACTTATGAGGAGATTTGTGGGAGCGTCCAAAAGGCGATTAAGGTCTTTATATAACCGTCCGTGCTAGTTTTACTTTCAGGTGATGGAGCCCGTGGTCAAGCCACGGGGAGGCGGGTGGAGAGAATTATCAGTGATCCGAAAGCACATCAATGGTGAGCTGTTGCTTTATATTTGGATAAAGAAAACCCAATAGCTATAACTTCTTCTAAAACGGCAACTTCATCCCGGGCGGCAGAGGCATCCCTTCGGTGAGGCTTTTCATTTGCTCCTGGGACTGTGTTTCAAGCTTTGATTTGGCGTCATTAATCGCTGCAGTGACGAGATCTTCGACCACCTCTTTTTCATCCGCTGACAGAAGAGAGGGGTCGATGCTGATGCGGGAGGCATAGCCCTTCCCGTTCAAGATCACCTTCACAAGGCCACCGCCGGCAACGCCTTCGGCCTCCATACTGGCAATCTTTTCCTGCATTTCTTCCATTTTCTTTTGCAAGCCGGCCGCTTGTTTCATCATATCGCCAAAGTTTTTCATCATTCGAAACTCCCTAAAGGGTAAAGATATAAAATCATCCGAGGGCCTTACGCCTCCGTCTTGGGGGGGACAATAGGCCGAACAGCGGTAATTTTCGCATCAGGAAAAGCGTCCAACGCCGCCTTTACCAGCGGATGGTTCTCAATCGCTTCATCCCGGGTTTGCCGCAAGGTGGGCCCAGCGGCGTCGGACCGCACCACACTGACCACCCAATGCTCCCCCGTCCAATCCTTTAGCGCCTTCATCAAATTCCCTGGAAGATCCGTGGGCGTCTTATCCGTCAAGGCGATGTCAAGCCGCCCCGGCGCCACCGTCACCGGGCGAATGCAGGTTTCAATCTGGGTCCGCAGACGGGCATCCCGGTGGGTAGCAGCAAGGGCAGCAATATCTTCAAGAGATGTTATTTGTGGGCCCTGCTCTACCATAGCGGCCGTAGAGGGGTGCGGCGCAGGCTCAAGAGAAGAGACAGACGCCAGTGCCGTGGGCGCGCCAGATGCACTGGACGCTGCCGCCGAAGTGTGCATTCGCGCTTGGCCCCCGGGTGGTGAAGACGAAGAGGCCGGCGCCGCCCCCACCGGGACCCCACTTTTGCGTGCAGGGTCCGACGAGGTCAACATTTTAAGGGCATCCTCCGGTGTCGGCAAACTGGCGGTGTAAGCTAGGCGGATCAGCCCAATTTCAGTGGCCGCGGCGGGGTCCGGGGCTACCATCACCTCCTCGAGGCTTTTCATGAGCAGGGACCACACCCGGGTGAGCGCAGGAAGGGCAACCCCCTCAGCGATGTTTTGGGCGCGCGCCGCATCTGCTTCCCCCGCCCCGCCATGGCTAGCGGCCATCGGGCCCGCCGCTTTGGTCCGCGTGAGGAGATGGGTGAGGTCCAAAAGATCTCGCATCACCTGGGCGGGGTCCGCTCCGCTATTATATTGCTCCCGAAACAAATCAAGGGCTGTCTTGCTTTCCCCTTTCATCGCCGCATCAAGCAAATCCCAGGTCAGGGTCCGATCCACCAGGCCCAGCATATCTCGTACCGCTACCTCTGATACGGCATCGCCAGCATGTTGGATGATCGCCTGGTCCAACAGCGAAAGAGCATCCCGAACGGAGCCCTCAGCCGCCCGCGCCATCATCCGCAAGGCCTCAGGGGCGACCTCCGCCCCCTCCCGCTGGGCGATATCTTGAAGATGATCAGAAAGAGTTTCGATATCAAAACGACGCAAATCAAACCGTTGGCAACGGGAGAGCACCGTCACCGGCACTTTGCGGATTTCGGTGGTTGCAAAAATGAATTTCACATGGGGCGGCGGCTCTTCCAAGGTTTTTAGGAGCGCATTAAAGGCGCTGTTCGACAGCATGTGCACTTCGTCAATGATATAGACCTTATAGCGGCCCTCAACGGGGGCATAGCGCACCCCTTCGATCAGCTCGCGAATATCCCCCACCCCTGTGCGAGAGGCTGCGTCCATTTCAATGACATCCGAATGGCGGCTTTCGGCGATGGCGCGACAATGGCGCCCCTCCACCGGCATATCCACCGTGGGGCGATCCACCTCGTCCGTTTCATAATTCAGTGCCCGGGCCATGATCCGCGCTGTGGTGGTCTTTCCCACCCCGCGCACCCCGGTGAGGATAAAGGCGTGGGCAATACGGTCCGCTTCAAAAGCATTGCGCAGGGTTTTCACCATGGCCTCATGGCCGCGAAGGTCATCAAAGCTTTGCGGGCGATATTTGCGGGCGAGGACCTGATAGGCGGGAGAGGCGTTTTCTTCAGTCACCCCTCCCCTTACCGCCTTCTCGCGGAAAAGGGGAGGCGGCTTTTCCCGAATTTAGAGGTTATTTGTCATACCAGCTATACCGGCGGTCGTCATAACGGTCATACCGCCGGTCATACCCACGGCCAGGCGGGCAATAATAGCTGAACGTCGCGCGGCAGCCATTGCGCACCCAAATGCCGTTTCGCCCGGTGCCCCAATCCCGCCCCCGCACACAGGATGCTTTTGAATGGCGACGCACAAGGCGCACATCTGAAAAGCGGGTATCGATATAACAGGCCTGACGATTACGGCTCCAGCTACTACAACTGATGCTGACCCACTCTCCCCGCCGGTTATACTCCCGGCCCCGATTTCGGCCATACCCGCGATCATCATAACGCCAGTCATCATAACGTCTGTCGTCATATCTTCTGTCCCCATAGCGCCAATCGTCGTAGCGCCTGTCGCGATATCGATCATCTCTGCGGTCGCCATAACGATTGTCATAGCGATCATCGCCCCGCCCCGCCTCTCCTTGAATGATGCGCACCTTAAAGCTCGCTGCACATCCATTATCGACCCATAAGACCCCGCGGGTGACCCCCCAGCTTTCCCCGCGGCGGCAAGAGGCGTCAGAAATCCGCCGCTGGATGTGCACGCTTTCTATCTGGCCGCCCACGCGGCATTGACGATATCGATAGTCATTTGATTTGCAGTCAATGAGCACAGTCCTCGGCCCGTAAGCCTGCTTTTGCGGCCCGCTATAGGCCTTAGAGGATTGATAAGGATCTGTGCCCTTTTGCTCATACGCGCTGCTTCCCTTAACTTGAGCCACAGCGGAGGATCCCAAAACGCCAAACATCGTAGCAAAAACAAGGGTAGACAATCGTAAGCGAGGGCGTTTCATGGACTTCATCTCCTTAGGCTATGGTGGTAAGGCTGTGGGTTCAGTACCCCTTGGGAAAGAAGATGAGAATTCTTACAGTTGCGCAAAACTCATCTGTCTAAGCCTTACCCGTGAATTTCACCCATTTCAGGGTTTTGAAATTCTATTTGAAGTTATTTGCAGATAGAAATACGGCACAAATGTGGCATATTTACCATTGCCTTAAGGCGTTAAAGCGTTTCCAGGCGAAGTGTGTGCGGTTCGCCGTTCGGAAACACGTAAAAACAAGAACTTAAAGCGTCGTCCCGATTCGGATTGATGCGGCGACGCTTTAAGTCGCAAAATGTAATTCTGCAGTATATTTGGCGAGACACGCAACCTATGCGCGCAAAATTTTCCTGGGAATGGAGCTAAAAATTTCTGGCCCCTGGTCCGTCACCCGCACAGTTTCACTCAAAACGCAGCTTTGCTCATGGTCCACCCACAGCCCAATCATCACATGCATGACCATATTTTCTTTTAAAACTGTCTGGTCCCCGTCGGCAAAACTTGCCGTAAAGCCATCCCATTCAATACCAAGCGCATAGCCGCAGCGGCTATCCTTATGATAACCATGCTTCCCGATGGTGTCGTTATATAAATGCCATATGTCATGACAAACCGCACCGGTACGGATTTTCGGTAAAATCGTTTCTAAGCCCTCAAGATTCGCCTCAAAAACCCGGCGCAGTCCATCGGTAGGCTGACCAACACTTATGGTTCTTGCTAGGGAGGATACATAACGATGTCGCCAGCCGCCCAATTCACAATTAATCTGTATTTGTTCCGGATAGACCTCATCGGTCCATGACAGATGCGGACATAAATGACGCTCGCCTGCAGGAATTTCAGGATGTGATGGCCAATCCCCGCCAAAGTCCGGGGTACCTTTGGTCATTGCAGAAAGGATCTCAGCCGCTGCATCACATTGGCGTATGCCAGGCTTTATGGCCTGCACCGCTGTGGTCATCCCTATATCTGTCAACTGCGCAGCTTGGCGATAAACAACCGCTTCCTCATCGGAGCAAATAAACCTTATCCAATTTACCACGCCGCTTAAATCATGCAAACTTTTCTCTCCAAAGTAAGAAGCAGCTTGTCTGTATACCGCAAGAGATAGCGCTTCAAACTCCATCCCAATTTTTCCTGCCCCCACACGGTCTTTGACAAATTTCAAAATAAAATCATATCCGTTTTGATCCGCATCGGAGACCAGACGTTCAGGATAAGATATCAACCTATCACTATCAAAATATGAGGTTAACATGGCGCCTTGTTGATCGATGGGTCGACAGATGAAATAAGGCTTGTCTTCATTAGGGAAAATAACAGCTGCTTGCGCCTGTCCACTTGCCGCTGTAGCGGGCACACCAACTAAATAGGTGATATTTGCATCATCGGTTATAAGAAAAGCATCAACGCTTGCTTTTTGGACCTTTTTCTGAATGGCGAGATATCGGCGCTGATATTCTTTTTCACTGAATGCAAGTTTTGACATGTTTATTCCTCAACAAAGATGTGACCTTGTTGCCCCATCTATTTTAAAATCTTAGATATCAGATTTTACATGAAGATTGTATAAATTGCAAATGTCTTAAAGTTCGGCAATCATATGTCTGAGTTAGGCCCACCCCCTGCATCGACGCTTGCAGCCATCTGGTTTTCCGCCCTCACCCCATCCTCCTAAGAATATCCTTGCCATGGGGACCATCATCGTATAAGTTTAACGATAAACTCAATTCTTATACTTATGACAAGGTATACCCATGGCAAGACTTTATCGGTTTCAACAAGACAAGGGCGGCATTGGTGTTGCTTTTTCTGATCACCCTATAGAAAAAGAAGACCATGCTTTTCTTCTCTCCGGCGAAGACGATGTCTACGCCCTTCTGCAAACCGCTTTGGCTGAGGGGAAGTTACCAAAAACCTTGGTAAAAGAGCGCCTGACAGCGGAGCGTGTTTCGCTTGAACAGCTGCACATCGAAAAGCGGTTTCTCCTTCCCATCGAACATCACGACCCCGCGCGTTGCATTGTGACGGGGACGGGTCTGACCCATTCAGGTAGTGCTGACATCCGGAATGATATGAATAGTCATGACACAAATTTGTCAGACTCTATGCGTCTATATCTTAAAGGAAAAGAAGGCGGGAAGCCCACCGCAGAAACCATAGGGACACAACCTGAATGGTTTTACAAAGGAACCGGGCATTGCCTATTGCCACATGGGGCCCCCATCCTAACACCGAATTATAGCTTAACCGCGGGGGAAGAACCCGAAGTGGGCGGTGTTTACCTTATCGACGACAAAGGCGCCCCCCACCGTGCAGGCTATGTTTTAGGGAATGATTTCTCCGATCACCAATTAGAGGGTCAGAATTATCTTTTTGTCGCTGTGTCCAAATTACGGCCCTGCCCTTTGGCGCCAGCTCTTTTCTTAGGAGAACTTCCCGGTTCTGTTGAAATAACCACCCATATTAAGCGAAATGAACAAACCCTGTGGAAGAAAACGTTCCATACTGGGGAAGATCATATGAACCATTCCATCGCCAATCTAGAACATCATCACTTTAAGCATGAAAC
>JBCCMT010000109.1:0-6273 GCA_039026195.1 Pseudomonadota bacterium
CCATGCCAAACCCCCAGATGACCGTTGTAGACGCCTTTGAAAAGGGCCGTAGTTTCTCACATTGGCAGGCAAAACCCGTTTCAGAGACGCTACTGCATGACCTTTATGAGATGCTAAAATGGGGTCCCACAAGTGCCAATTGTTGTCCGTTACGAATACTCTTTGTGCAGTCTGAGGCTGAAAAAGCGAAACTTGTGGAATGTGTGTCGGACGGAAACAAAGAAAAAGTTGAGAGCGCTCCCGTGACCGCCATTTTGGCGTTCGATCCTGAATTTTATGAAAAGCTTCCCTTTCTTTACCCCCACACCGATGCCAAAAGTTGGTTTGCGGGGGAAGAGAATGAAGAGGCGGCGCAAGAAACAGCCTTTCGCAATAGCTCGCTGCAGGCGGCCTATTTCATGATTGCCGCAAGGGCGGTGGGGCTCGATTGTGGGCCCATGTCAGGCTTTGACAAAGAGGCACTTGAGGCTGCTTTCCTGAAAGAAAAGGGGTTCAAGGTGAATATGATTTGTAGTTTAGGATATGGGCGGACTGAAGAGCTACACCCGCGCAGTCCACGGCTTTCTTTTGATGAAGCAGCTGAAATTATATAGATAGTTTGAGATCCAAAATTAAGTGACTGTTCTGTCTTCATAAATCCTTGAGGGGCGAAGTCTTGCGCCCGCCCACGGGAATGGAAAACTCATCCAAAAGGACTATTGCTGCAACGCAATATTTTGGGATAGAGAGCGCCAAAAGGATCAAGACCATGGACATCACAAAAATTTCTGCCGGCCAAAACCTACCCACGGATATCAATGTTATTATCGAGGTGCCTCTGGGGGGGGAGCCTATTAAATATGAGATTGATAAACCCTCAGGCGCTATGTTTGTGGACCGCTTTTTATATACCTCCATGCGGTATCCTTGTAATTATGGTTTTGTTCCGCATACCCTTTCAGGGGACGGTGACCCCATTGACGTGATGTGCCTTGGCAGTCGTCCTCTCGTCCCCGGGGCTGTCCTGCGGGCTCGCCCCATTGGGGTTCTGATTATGGAAGATGAAGCGGGGATTGATGAGAAGATCCTCGCCGCGCCGCACCCAAAATTGACCCGATATTATGATAATATTGAGACCCATGAGGATGTGCAGCCCATTATGCTTGAACGGATCTGGCACTTTTTTAATCACTATAAGGATTTAGAAGCCAACAAATGGGTCAAAGTGAAAGAGTGGCAATCGAAAGAGGTGGCGGAAGACTATATTCAAAAAGCAGCTGCAAATGCTAAACCTTAAAAATGGGAAGGGAAGATTATTCTTCCTCTGACGGTTTTATGAAAAGCGCATTGCGCTGAAGATCAAGGATATAGGTTTTATCTCGTAATAAATCGGCCCCTAATATCATCAGGGGTCGGTTTTCTTTCCCTCCGACAAAAAGAGAGTTGATTTCCGCCACAATCACAGGGTTTGGCACTGACCAGACATAATCCCCAACCGTGATATCTTTTATGGTAACAATGGCGTTGGGGCGAAATTCACCATTTGCCCCGTTGATCACCCACTCCTCTCGAAGACGTTTTTGCAATCGCCGAAAAGGTTCCATCTCTCGGGTGGCGACCCAATTCATCATAGTATCACTGGCGCCGGTGTCGATCAGTACCGGTATATTTAAAGAATTTGAATAAGCCTTCGCAAAGCGGAGATCAGAGCGCTGAAAGCCATAAGGGTTTTGGGTGAGAGATATCTTCGACCACCATCTTTCATAGGGTTTTCGATCAAAACTCTCTGGATTTAAAAGGGTGATTGTTTGGGTTTCAGGGTCAACGACCACCACAAACTGACTTAACACATCAAGGCCGATGAGGCCGGTGGCCATGTCATCATCCTGTTGTTCAGGCAGCAAGACAATTCGGTGGTTTTCAGAGACATAATCGCTGATTTTTAAGGTATCTAAGAAAACCACAGGGCGTTCGACGGTTTTTACCAACCCCCGCACATTAGTCGTGGGCAGATTGGCATAAAGCTCTTCCACATCCTGTAGGGCCGGGAAAAATATAGCACTGACCGTTGCTGCGGTGTCGATGATAAAGGGGCTGGGGGCAAGCTCATTAATACTGACAGGGATTAAATAATGCCCTTCAGGTGACATTTCATAGGGAATTTTAATTCCTTGTGTAATCTCTTCTGGGGGCGGATCTATGGTGGCACACCCATTTAGCCCCATTACCCAAAGAACAAAGAGGATGACAAATCTAGCCATCACACCTCTTCAGTTATAAATACATAACGACTGTTTCTTCTTTTATCTTCCATCCCTTTCCTCCTAAGAGCAAACTGCCTTAAAATTAGTTTCGCTGTTTGCTCTTAATTCTTTGTTGATCGCGCTGGCGAAAAGCTAAAACCGATTCACGCTTTTGGCGCGGCGCTCCAGACAACATGTCGCGCAAAAATAGGATATTTCCTTGATTTTCCGCCATAAAGTCATGTTACTTTTTTTGAGTTTAGGCTAAATTCGTCTTTATGACCATAGAGATAGGACACTTCGCGCTGTGCTTGGCATTGGTAACTGCTTTTGTGCAAACCGCTGCGGGCCTTTGGGGGGGGCATAAACATGATGAAACGGTAATGCGGGCCGCTGCCCGCGCCGCCTGTGCGCAGGCTGGGTTAATTGCCATTGCATTTGTCGCTTTGACCTATGCCTATGTGACCTCCGACTTCAGTGTTCAGAATGTCTATCAAAACTCCCATTCCGCAAAACCGATGATTTACAAGTTCGCGGGGGTTTGGGGAAATCATGAGGGGTCTTTGGTCTTATGGATGCTGATTATTGCATTGCTGGGGGCAGCGGTCGCAGGGTTTGGGCGGCGACTGCCCGCTACGCTTCGGGCGCGTGTTATTGGGGTGCAAGGATTGATAGGCGTTTGTTTTTTAGCTTTCGCCCTTTTGACCTCCAATGCGTTTTTACGGTTTCAGCAACTTCCCTTAGACGGGTTAGATTTAAACCCGCTACTGCAGGACCCTGGTCTCGCTTTTCACCCTCCCTTTTTATACTTAGGGTATGTGGGGTTCTCTGTGGCCTTCTCCTTCGCTGTAGCGGCGCTGCTCGAGGGGCGCATCGATCCCGCCTGGGCGAGGTGGGTTCGTCCGTGGACGTTATTGGCTTGGTCAAGTTTGACCTTAGGCATCGCCATGGGCTCTTGGTGGGCCTATTATGAGCTGGGGTGGGGCGGCTATTGGTTCTGGGACCCGGTGGAAAATGCCAGCCTTATTCCCTGGTTGGCGGGCACAGCTTTGCTTCATTCTGCCATTGTGGTGGAGAAACGGGATACTTTGAAGGTGTGGACCGTGTTGATGGCGATCATCACCTTTTCCACCTCTTTACTTGGGACCTTTGTGGTTCGGTCTGGGGTGCTGACCAGTGTTCATGCCTTTGCCAATGACCCAGAGCGGGGGGCGTGGCTGCTGGTTATTTCCGTGTTGCTCACTGGCGGTGCTTTTTTACTCTTTGCGATGCGGAGCCAAGCCATGGTGGCGAAGGGGAGCTTTTCCACGGTCAGCCGGGAAAGCGCCCTTATCATCAATAATGTTCTTCTATGTGTGCTGACATTTATTGTGGTGCTGGGCACCTTTTGGCCCCTTTTCTTAGAGGTGGTGACCGGGCAACGCATCACCGTGGGTCCCCCTTATTACACCCTGGTCACTACCCCTTTGATGGTGTTGCTTGCCTTGGCTATGGGGGTGGGTATGTTGGTGCCGTGGAAACGGGGGGATCTTAAAACAATATTCCAGCGTCTAAAATGGGCCCTGGGGGCAACGCTATTGGCCATCGGGGTGGGGCTTTACCTCTCCGGTGTAAAGGGCATCTTGGCGGTGGTGGGCCTGGCCATCGCGATTTGGATCATGGCGGTGACCCTTACAGATATTTTTGTGCGGATGAAAATATTCCGTGTGCCGTTCAGCACTTCTCTTGCGCGCGGCATGGGGTTCCCCCGCGCCTATTGGGGCGGCACATTGGCCCATTTTGGGGTTGGGGTGGCGATATTGGGCATGGTGGGCACTTCGCTCTGGGTGACAGAGCGTCAAGAGGTGATGCGGCCAGGGGATCAAGTAGAGATTGCGGGTCTCACTTTGGTCTATGAGTCAATCAAAACAGAACGTATCTCAAATTATGAAACAGAAATTTCTACTTTCTCTCTTCGTAAAAAAGGGCGTTCCTTGGGCACCCTGACGCCGGAGCGGCGGTGGTACCCGGTGGCAGCACAACAAACGGTGGAGGCAGCGATTATGCCCCGCTGGGCCCATGACGTATATGTTGCTGTTGGCGAGCCGCGGGGGGAGAATGAAGAGGCGCGGGTGGTACGGATTTATCATCACCCGCTTGTACTTTATCTTTGGGGGGGCGCGCTGCTGATGGTGGCGGGTGGCGGGCTTTCTTTAAGCGATCGCCGTTATCGTATTGGCGCCCCCGCTTCTCGGCGCCGGAGGGTGAGGCCTTCAGTACCTGACGGGGTCCCCGCAGAATGAGGACCTGGTTCATCTGTCTTTTGTTTGGGGTGCTGACATTTGGTTTAGGGCCGAAGATTGCTATGGCCCAAACAATAGCTGAAAAAAATGATAAAGAGATCCGTGTTCAGGAAATCTCTGAAACATTACGCTGTGTTGTGTGCAAAAACCAATCCATCGCAGACAGTGATGCTGATTTGGCAAAAAACCTGGTTGCCCTAGTGGAAGAGCGGGTGGAGGCAGGCGATAGCGATGAGGAGGTCCGCGCCTATATTGTGGATCGCTATGGTGAGTTTGTGCTTTTGAAACCCACTTGGTCTTGGCAGAATGCAGGGCTATGGGTCAGCCCTTTTCTTCTTTTCCTCCTTGCAAGTATCAGTGCATGGATGTTTATCAAATCCAAACCTAAGGGCGCGCTCAAGCCCTCAACCTCCCTATCCGCTGACGAAAGAAAAGAATTAGACCAGCTGTTGGGGAAGACGAAGGACCGTTCCTAAGTGCAAAAGTAAAGTTAATCTTATCGCGTCGCGACAGGGGCATCGCCTGAATAATCGTAAAACCCGCGCCCGGTTTTTCGGCCCAACCACCCGGCCTCCACATATTTCACAAGCAATGGGCAGGGACGATATTTCGAATCCGCAAGGCCATCATAGAGAACCTGCATAATGGAAAGACACGTATCAAGACCAATAAAGTCCGCCAACTGAAGAGGTCCCATGGGGTGGTTCGCCCCCAATCTCATGCCGGTATCAATGGCATCCACCGTCCCCACCCCTTCATAAAGGGTGTAAATGGCCTCATTAATCATGGGCATCAATATACGGTTGACAATAAAGCCGGGGAAATCCTCCGACACCGCCATGGTTTTGCCAAGCCGCTCAATAATCGTTTTTCCCGCCTCAAAGGTTTCATTACTGGTGGCGATCCCGCGGATCACCTCCACCAATTTCATGAGGGGGACGGGGTTCATAAAATGAAGCCCAATGAATTTTTCAGGCCGGTCCGTGACGGCGGCTAGCGCCGTGATGGAAATAGAAGATGTATTGGTCGCAATGATCCCATTATTTTTCAGCACGGTAGAAAGTCGGCGGAAAATATCTTTCTTGATGTCAATATTTTCAGTGGCGGCCTCCACCACAAGGTCGCAGGTTTTCAGATCTTCAAAATTTGGAACGGGGTGCACACGCTCCATGGCCTGATCCATCTCGTCTTTAGAGATAATCTCTTTTGCAACCTGGCGCGCTAGGTTGGCTTTGATGCCTTCAATGCCCCTGGCGATCCCTTCTTCATCGATATCGAAAAGTGAAATGTCGTAATTGGCTAAAGCGCAGACATGGGCAATGCCACTTCCCATTTGGCCAGCCCCGATCACCCCAATCTTTTCAATATTTATCATTCTGTGCTCCTTACTCAACACTATATCACAAACCCGTGCCCAGCGGTAAATTTATTTTGCAGTGCAGCAAACCTTATGGCTGGTTTCACGGTGAATTTCGTCTATGCCCTTTCTTTCAAGAAAAGAGGCAATCTGCGGTTGGCTATAGGTGAGCAATCTAAAGGGACACAGCTTTTAACCTTGCGGCAAAAAGCAGCGGTTCTGTCGGCCTCCATTCTTGGGTCATCTATGGCCTTTGTGAATGGCACAGCTGTCACCCTTGCCCTTGACCCTATTCAGCTGGGGCTCAGCGCGAGTTTGGGACAGATTTTATGGGTGGCCAGCATCTATATGTTGTTCATCTCCGCCCTGATGTTGATTGGCGGGGCCATTGGTGATTTTTATGGCCGCCGCG
>JBCCMT010000110.1:0-6242 GCA_039026195.1 Pseudomonadota bacterium
AAATGTCTTGGGTCAGACCTTCTTCAACGATAACGCCTTCGCGCATCACCATCACATAATCCGCCACGGCCTTGATGACGGCCAAATCATGGCTGATAAAAAGATAAGAGAGGTCAAAGTCCCTCTGTAACGTCCGCAAAAGCTGGATCACTTCCTTTTGGACGGTGCGGTCTAGCGCAGAGGTGGGTTCATCCAGCACAACGACTTTAGGGTTCAACACCATGGCGCGGGCAATGGCGATGCGCTGGCGTTGCCCGCCAGAAAATTCATGGGGAAAACGGTTTTTGACATTGCTCTCAAGACCCACCTTTTCAAGGGCCTCAAGAGCCAGGTCTTGTTGCTCTTTCCGGCTTAAATGCGGCATATGTGTTTGTAAGCCTTCCCCCACAATATCCAGAACCGTCATACGGGGGGAGAGAGAGCCGTAGGGGTCTTGAAAGACCATTTGGAGATCTTTCCGTAAAGGCTTCATCGCGCTTGTGGGCAAGTTCAGAAGATCTTTACCCAGATAAGTGATTTTCCCCTCACATGGGGTCAATCTTAAAAGGGCCCGGCCAAGGGTCGATTTGCCTGAGCCGCTTTCCCCGACTAAACCAATGGTTTGACCTTCCTGTAGCTGAAGATCAATATCTTTTACAGCGTGAAACCGTGTGTCTTTTGTTAAAAAACCGGGGGCATCCCCATAGGTGACATTCACCTTTTCCGCGCTAAGCAAAACGGGGTCATCTTCATTCACGGGTGTCTTTGAGCCTTCGGGTTCAGCGGCGAGAAGTGACTTTGTATAGTCTGTCTTCGGATGGTGAAATATATCTTGGGTGGTTCCCGTTTCCTTAACCTCTCCCCCCTTCATCACATAAACACGATCGGCAAAAGCTTCCACAATTTTTAAATCATGGGTGATAAAGAGAATGCTCATCTTTAATTCATGATTAAGGGCGGCAAGCAGCCTAAGGATTTCCGACTGGGTTGTAACATCAAGCGCGGTTGTGGGTTCATCCGCAATGAGAAGATCTGGCTCATTGGCCAGTGCCATGGCGATCATCACCCGCTGACGCTGGCCGCCAGACAACTCAGAGGGGTAAGCGGTAAACCGTCTTTCAGGGTCTGGGATTTGAACTTGCGCCAAAAGGGTGAGGGCCCTTTGCTTGGCCTGCGCCTTCGTCAACCCCCTATGGGTCATCAAGGTTTCCATGATTTGGTCGCCCACCGCATATAGCGGGTCGAGGGAGGTCATGGGCTCTTGAAAAATCATGGATATCTTCACGCCACGGATTTTTCTCAATGCCTTTTGGGGAAGAGCTAGTAGGTTTTGCCCTTGAAAGTTTATCTGCCCTGTCGCTTTTCCGTTAGACGCTAAAATGCCTAAGGTACTCATGGCAATTTGGCTTTTACCAGAGCCGCTCTCCCCCACAATGGCCACCACCTCGCCGGGGGAGATGGACATGGAAACGCTCTTTACAGCGTGTACAGGCCCATCAGGTGTGTCAAAATCCACATGTAAGCGCTGGATATCTAAGAGCGGAGCAGGAGAGGGGGCGTGATCTGTCATCTTACCTGTCTTTCGGGTCCAAGGCGTCCCGTAAGCCATCGCCTAGAAAGTTGAGGGCGAACAACAAAACAGACATGGTCAGGGCAGGGAAGATCAGCATATAGGGGTCATTCCGCATATATCGCGCGCCTTCGGAGATGAGGACCCCTAGAGACGTTAGAGGTTCTTGCACGCCGAGGCCTAAAAAGCTGAGAAAGCTCTCCAATAAAATGACTTTCGGGATAAGAAGGGTCATGTAAATAACCACTGTCCCCGCCACATTGGGGATGATATGGCGCTTGATAATATCCCGCTTTTGCACGCCTAGGGCTTGAGCGGCCTGAACGAATTCCCTCTGCTTAAGCTGTAATGTCTGCCCCCGGACGATGCGGGCCATATCCAGCCATTCAATTGCCCCAATGGCAATAAATATAAGAATGATATTATTGCCAAAGAAAACGACCAACAAAATCACAAAAAACACGAAGGGAAGAGAATAGAGAAGGTCAACAAATCGCATCATAAGATTGTCAACATAGCCCCCTACGAACCCCGCAAGGGCGCCATAAGTCACACCAATGAGCAACGCCACGCCCGTGGCCAAGGCCCCAACCATTAAAGAGATACGTAAGGAGACCAAAATTCTTGTGAGTAAATCTCGACCATTCTGATCGGTGCCCATGAAAAAATAGAGGGATCTGACATCGGCGGTCATGGTGGCATAGCGCGGGCTATCCTGATTGATCTGCATCTCAACATTTTTGAAAATATCAGACCGGATGAGGTAGCGGGTGATGCGCGGGTCAATGGGCTCTTCCGTGCGGTTTACAATTTGAATGCTAACTGCATTTGAGGTGACTTGGATATCTTCAAGATCCACCCGTGCCCGCTTTAACGCCTTTTCACTGATAGGAATGATTTGATCTTGTTTTGGATAGGCGGTGAGAGAAGGCTTCGCCCCCACAAAATGGTTATACACCTCGTGATAGGGGTGCGGGGAGAGGATGGGTCCGAAAAGGGCGGCGAAGATCATGACAAAAATAACCCAGACCGAAACCATGGCGGCGCGATTTCGTTTTAACCGCAGCATAGCGGTATCAAAAAGGGAGCGACCTTCAGGTCCATTGTCTGCGAGAATATCTGGATTATTCATATCGCACCCGCGGGTCTAGGACAGCATAGAGAAGATCAACAATCAGGTTAAAGATCAAAATTAGGGTGGAGATGATGATAACGGTCCCCATCACCATGGTATAATCACGATTAAGGGCGCTGGAGACGAAGTAACGGCCAATACCAGGTAGATTAAAAATTTGCTCCACCACAATTGAGCCGGTGAGGAGGGCCGCCGCGGCGGGGCCCACATAGCTTAAAACCGGTAACAGAGCCGACCGCATGGCGTGCTTTCCCACCACTGAAGTGAGGGGGAGGCCATAGGCGCGCGCGGTTCTCACATGATCTGATCTTAAGGCTTCAAGCATTGAGCCGCGCATGAGGCGGGTAATGATGGCAATTTGAGGTAAAGCAAGGGAGAGAACGGGGAGAACCATTTGCTGGGGCGTCCCCCATCCTGTGGCTGGCAATAGATTAAATGTAAGGGCAAAAATAAGGGTAAGGATGGGGGCAAGAACAAAACTAGGAGTGGTGATGCCAAAGGTGGCAAAGCTCACAATGAGATAATCAGTACGCTTGTTTTGGTTTAAGGCCGCTACAGTGCCCAAAAGAACGCCAATGCAGAGAGCCAAGAACAAAGCGGTGCCCCCTAGGGTCATCGAGATGGGCAGGCCCTCCCCTAAAACTTCATGCACTCGCTTGTCCCGATAGACGAAAGAAGGGCCAAGATCCCCTTGGATCAAATTGCCCATATAGGTCCAATATTGTTCGATAAGGGGCTTGTCGAGACCATAGCTGGCGCGGATATTTTCTAAAACGGCGGGGGCGAGAGGGCGTTCTTCATCAAAAGGACCGCCGGGCGCGACGCGCATTAAAAAAAAGGTGAGGGTAATGACAACCAATAAGGTAGGGATCATCGTCAACAAACGCTTGAGAGTATAATTCAGCATACGTGATTTGAACCTAACTTTCGCGCTTGATGATGAGGGATGATAGAGGTGTTACTCCGCTAAGGTCAAATAGCGGGTGAGGTTTTTATTCATCACATTGCTCTCCCACCCTATCACATCGGGTGAGATTAAAGAAAAGGATGAATAATAAAAAATGGGCAGGAAAGGGGTGTCCCGCATGATCAGGGCCTCGGCCTTTTGTAACAGGACGGCGCGCTGATCTAAATCCAGTTCCTCTGCGGCATCTGCCATGAGGCCATCAAATTCTGGGTTATTATATTTCGCATAGTTAAAGCCTGTATTATGGGACTCCAAAAGGAATAAAAAGTTCTGCGGGTCTGAATAATCTCCAATCCATCCGGCACGGGCCACCTGCATTTTTCCGCGATCTCTTAAGTAAGCGTAATGCGCAGCGCCATCACGAATATTGTAGCTGACGTTAATGCCAATTTCAGACCACATATCCGCAATGGCGGTCGCAGTGTTTTTGTGATTTTCCCCACTATTATACATGATCTCCACGGTGACCGGATTTTTCTTGGTAATCCCTTTGCGGGCCATAATGGCCGCCGCCTCATCTTCTCGGTCGAGCATGGAGAGGTTGAAATAATCTGTCTCCGGAGAGCCGGTGATGTAATTGTTAATCCCCACAGGCACAAGACTGGTCGCAGGTATCATCCCCGGCCAGATTTCTTCGGCTAGAAATTCGCGATCGATCACCATCGACATGGCACGGCGAATCTCAGGGTCCGATAAAAGCGCATCCGTGGTATCAAGGGCGTAATAATAGGTCCCTAGATAAGGGGCTATCTGAAGAGCAGTCCCATATTTTCTTCCCAGCCGCTCTAAATCTTGTGCAGGAAGGTCAGAGCAGACATGCACCTCCTCCGCCTCCCAAGCGCGTACGCAAGTGGAGCGATCTTCAAACGGAATATATTGAACCTCTTCAATTGCTACATTCGCTGCATCATAAAAGTGAGGATTTTTTTGCAGGACAATACGGTCATTCAGTGTGGAGGAGAAAAGACGATAAGCCCCATTTGAGACCATATTGCCGGGCTTCACAAATTGCGGGCCAAGGGCTTCAACAGATTTTTGATGGAGGGGTTTAGCGGTGCCATGGGTCAATTGATCCAAAAAATAAGGGGTTGGCTGCTCAAGCTCTACTTCAAAGGTGCGGTCATCAACGACTCTCACCCCTAAAGCGCTCGGCGGAAGCTCCCCCATATTGACCTTTTCGGCATTTTTGATGGGGTAGAGGATCGTCGCATATTTTGCATTTGTTTCAGGGGTCATGAGGCGCCGATAGGCAAAGGCAAAATCATGGGCGGTCACAGGGTCGCCATTTGACCACTTTGCATTCTCTCGCAAATAAAAAGTGTAAAGCGTGCCGTCTTTAGAGATATCCCATCTTTCCGCCGTGCCCGGAACAACTTTGGCCTGCGCAGAGAAGTCTACTAACCCTGAATATAAATCACTGATGATCTTGGATTCAGAAACCGTTGAGGTGCCGTGGTGGTCAAGGGTTTCTGGATCCCCATCATTTCCGCGGTAAAAAATCTCAGCCTTCGCTGAGGAGAAAAGGAGGACTAAAATGATAAAGATACGGATGAAATTCAAGGTATAACTCAAATCTGAAGGTTAGGGGCCCGAAGGGAGTAAAGGTTTGTAGGTAAGTTACTATGAAACATATATGGTATAAACGAAACAGACCAAAGCATGAAGCCGCTTTCCTAAAAGTTAGAGCGTTTTCCGACCAAGTGGGTACCGGTTGGACGTAAGAAAACGTGACAAAACAAAAGACTAGAGCAATTGAGTGATTCAGAATGAAACGAAATTGCTCTAGTTTTAAAAATCTCAGCGCTTTTGTCCCCCTCAGCGATGGCATAATCTGAAGCTTCATTACGATATTGCTTTGTCCGCAAGCGCAGGCTAGCCATTCAGACCTATGGTCTTGAAAATCGGTCCTCATTCCCTCCAAAACCCTGTGGTCTTGGCCCCCATGTCGGGGATTTCCGATCTGCCCTTTCGTCGCGCGGTGGCCAGGGGCGGCGTGGGGCTGGTGGTATCTGAAATGGTGGCATCAGAGGATTTGGCCTGTGCGAGGCCAGAGACGGTTTTGCGAGCCGCCATTGATGATAGCCATGGCCCAAAGGTCATTCAGTTGGCGGGGCGAGAGGCCCGCTGGATGGGGGAAGGGGCGAAGCTCGCCGAAGCCAAAGGCGCTGATATTATTGATATCAATATGGGCTGCCCTGCGCGAAAGGTGACGGGCCAGCTCTCTGGTTCCGCCCTAATGCGCGATCTTGACCATGCGCTCACCTTAATTAATGCTGTGGTTCAGCATACCTCTCTCCCGGTGACCCTAAAAATGCGGTTGGGGTGGGACCATGATCACTTGAATGCGCCGGAGCTTGCGGCGCGCGCAGAGGCTGCGGGGGTACAGGCCCTCACCGTTCATGGCCGAACGCGGCAGCAATTCTATAAGGGCCAAGCAGATTGGCGGGCCGTAGCGGCAGTCAAAGCCGCTGTTTCTATTCCGGTGATTGTGAATGGCGATATTATTGACGCGGAAACGGCCAAATCGGCCCTAGCCCAATCGGGCGCAGATGCAGTGATGGTGGGCCGCGCCAGTGAGGGGCGCCCCTGGC
>JBCCMT010000111.1:0-6241 GCA_039026195.1 Pseudomonadota bacterium
CTTAAAAATTAATGCAAAAATTAACCCCTCGGTAATCTTGCTGACCGATCCTTTAACCTTGATTTGTTTCCCATTCATCGCCTTTGAGGATTGCTATGCCCCTAAACCTTTCCGCCCCGAATTTAACTGAATTAAAGCCTCGCATCACCGTGATCGGGGTCGGCGGCGCTGGCGGGAATGCCGTCAATAATATGATCAGCTCTGAATTGGATGGCGTTGAGTTTCTGGTGGCGAATACAGACGCCCAAGCGGTGGGTTTGTCGAAAGCGGGCCATAAAATCCAATTGGGCACCAGTGTGACCCAAGGGTTAGGGGCAGGATCTCGCCCAGAAATTGGCCGTGCCGCTGCAGAAGAATCCTTAGAAGAGGTGATGGGCGTGGTGGAAGGCTCCAACATGCTGTTTATCACTGCCGGCATGGGCGGCGGTACGGGCACAGGGGCTGCGCCGGTGATCGCCAAGGCAGCACGTGAAAAGGGAATGCTAACCGTCGGTGTGGTGACCAAGCCTTTCCAATTTGAGGGCGCCCGCCGGATGCGATTGGCCGAAGAAGGGATTGAAGAGCTGCAACAACATGTGGACACGCTCCTCATTATTCCGAACCAAAATCTTTTCCGATTGGCCAATGAAGACACCACTTTCCAGGATGCCTTTGGTATGGCGGATGAGGTCTTGCACGCTGGGGTGCGCGGCATCACTGATTTGATGATCGTGCCGGGTCTCATCAATCTTGACTTTGCCGATGTGCGCGCGGTGATGTCTGAAATGGGCAAAGCCATGATGGGCACAGGCGAAGCTGGCGGTGATGACCGTGCCACAAAGGCAGCGACAGCGGCGATTTCGAACCCCTTGCTCGATGAGACATCCATGAAGGGGGCAAAGGGGGTCCTGATCAATATCACGGGCGGTCTCGATATGAAACTATTTGAAGTGGATGAGGCGGCGAACCGCATCCGCTCAGAGGTTGATCCCGATGCGAATATTATTGTGGGCTCTACCTTTAATCAGGAATTGGAAGGGACCATGCGGGTGTCTGTGGTCGCTACAGGGATTGAGCGGGCCGACGCCGTGGCCCCTCGCATCGTGAACCGCCCCCAAGCGGCGGCCACGCCAACCGTAAATGAGACCTCACCAGTTGAAACTATAACAGCGCGTGAAGAAGTTACGCCTTCACCAGAACGCCCCTCCGTTGCAGCAGTTCAAAACACGGCGCAAACGCCACAAACCTCTCCTGCACCCCTGGTGACATTGGAGACGATCGAGAAGGTGGCCCCAACGCAGAAAGAGAGCCCGGCATCGTCATCTTCCGAACCCCAAGCGCAGCCTACCCCCATCACCGTTACACCGGAGACGGTAACCCCTCAGCATGAGACAAGGGCAGGGCAGCGCGCTGTGGAAGGGCAATCACCGGCCATGAATAGCGGTGTGCCGCAGAACCCAGATGCTAAAGCGGCCCCGCAGCACCCCTCTGCGGCCCCAGAAAACCCCGTCGGCGATGTTCATGATCGTATTCGCCGTATGCTGACGGAGGATAATGCCGTTGCCCTCCGCCCGGCCGCCCCTAAGGCGCCGCAACGGCCTAACCCCTTCCGATTGGGCGGTAACGGCTCCCCCCTCGAAAATGCGATGGGGTTGTTAAGAGATACTTTTGCAAATCGATTAGGTCCGCAAGAGCCAGAGAAAAAGCCTGCTCATCGTCCCATTAGCCGAAGTGCTTTTGCCGATGATGACCCAGAGGATTTGGAAATCCCCGCTTTTCTCAGGCGGTCAAGCGGCGGGAAGTAACGGTTGCGGGTACTGTGACCTCTTCTTCTTTTGGCAACAGCTGCTTTATGCACTGTTGCCTCTTTGGCTAAACCGTCTACACCTCTTCTATGACGGATATTGCAAAGCAAAATGCTGCCCAGGCTGCCCTTCCTTATGTGAAAGAAGGGATGGTGCTTGGCCTGGGGACAGGGTCAACTATTGCCTTTTTCATCAAAGCCTTAGGCGAGAAAGTAAGGGCGGGGCTGGACGTGAAGGCCATCCCCACCTCAGAGGCCTCAGCCCAATTGGCCCAGGCGGCCGGCATTGAGCTTTTCATTCCCGATGAAACAACGACCATCGACCTTGTCGTCGATGGCGCGGATGAGGTGGAGCCCGGCGGGGCCATGATCAAGGGCGGCGGCGGGGCATTATTGCGGGAGAAAATTATTGCCCAAGCGGCTGAGCATTTTGTGATGATTGCTGACCAGTCAAAAGATGTAAGCCATCTGGGGGCATTTGCTTTACCTATCGAGATTGATCCCTTTGGGTGGGCCCTGACGGTAAGGCACATCCGAGATATTTTGCACCACCAAGGCTTTGAAGGTTTTTCTCTTGATCTGCGCGCTGCGCCTGAGGGCGGATCGCTTTTGAGTGATGGCGGACATTATATTATTGATGCGCAACTGGGTCGCATTCAAGATCCAGCGAAACTTGATCTTGCCCTCACCATGGTGCCGGGGGTGGTGACCACAGGTCTTTTCATTGACATTGCTAAAACCCTGATTTTTGGGACCCAAGAGGGGGCAGAAACCCGCCATGTTTGAAGATGTGACCTCCCCCCTCCGCACCGATTGGACCTTTAATGAGGTGTCTGAGATTTATGACCTCCCCTTTATGGAGTTAGTATATAAGGCCCAAGACACCCATCGTACTTATTTTCATCCTAATGAGGTGCAAATTAGTCAGCTTCTTTCGATTAAAACAGGGGGGTGTGCGGAGAATTGTGGATATTGTAACCAGTCCGCCCATTTTGACACAGGGCTGAAAGCCTCAAAATTAATGCCCGTTGAGGAGGTGGTGGCGGCCGCTCAACAAGCAAAGAAAAACGGTGCCCAGCGGTTTTGCATGGGGGCCGCTTGGCGAGACCTCAAAGATCGCGATACCCATGATATTTGTGAAATGGTGACAGAGGTGAAGGCCTTAGGGTTAGAAACATGCATGACCTTAGGCATGTTGACCGCCCAGCAAGCTGAACAGCTTTCTGAAGCTGGCCTTGATTATTATAACCATAATATTGATACCTCTCCAGATTATTACGACCAAGTGGTAACCACACGCAGCTTTCAAGATCGGCTGGACACCTTAGGGCATGTCCGCGACGCGAAGATGAAGGTCTGTTGTGGCGGTATACTTGGCATGGGGGAGGGGCCTGAAGACCGTAAGGGGATGATATTGGCGCTGGCCACCCTGCCGGAACATCCTGGTTCCGTTCCCATGAATGCCCTTGTGCCCATAGAGGGAACACCGCTGGGGAAATCCGCACAAGTGGATCCGCTTGAATTTGTGCGCACCGTTGCCACAGCGCGTATCACCATGCCGCAAAGTGTCGTCCGTATTGCGGCAGGCCGAGAGACAATGTCTGATGAAATGCAGGCCTTGTGCTTTTTGGCGGGGGCGAACTCTATTTTCTATGGCGAGACATTGTTGACAGCAGGCAATCCAGCACAACAAAAAGATCAACAGCTTTTTGAGCGGCTTGGTCTTCATCCGATGTCATCGTAACAATATCTAATAAGAGATCATCATGGCTGACCCCACCCCTTACGAACAACTTCAAACCGCTATTCGCGAATATGGAGATGCTGCGATGGAGAATTTTTTAAGGTGCCGGGCCTTTGGTCGCGCTGTGGTGGAGGGCTTTCCTGATTTTTTGGGGTGCCCGGCGGAATCTATCTCATTGGTCCCGGCGGAGGGTATGTTTGATCCATCAAAGGTCTATGGGGATGACGCTTTTTCCTTTAACACCCATGGTGTGATACGGCTTGAACCAATTACGTTTGGCGTTTGTGTGACCGTTCCGAATGCAGAGGATTCAGGCTCGCTTTGGTTGCGCACCGGCCTTCGGGTAGAGGTTACAGGGGATAGCTTTGACATTTTTGTAGCCCACCAGCCCATGCTTCGCATCCCCCTTGAGTTCACAGGGCATCTTACCCCTGTCTTTGAAACAATTTTAAAAGAACTTATGTCTGTTTTTCGAAAGGAAGTCGCACGATTTTCAGATGAGCGTTATGCGCAAGGCATTGGATTTGTGCCATCTAAATCTGCGTCTTAAAAAGTGATATTTACATGACTTATGACTATGACCTATTTGTAATTGGGGCTGGCTCTGGCGGGGTGAGGGCGGCGCGGCTAACGGCGCAGCTCGGCAAGAAAGTGGGCATTGCTGAGCAATCTCGCGTCGGAGGTACATGCGTAATTCGCGGCTGTGTGCCTAAAAAATTCATGGTATATGGTAGTGAATTTGGGAGAGCCATCGAAGATGCCAAAGGCTATGGGTGGCGCGCAGAGAATGTTCAGTTTAATTGGGCTGATCTGCGGGACAATATCGCTGCGGAAGTGGACCGGCTCAATGGTATTTACAAAAATATTCTTTCTCGCAACGAGGTGGAGCTGTTTGAAACCAGGGCCGTTTTAAAAGATGAGCATACGGTTCACTTAGTTGCAGAGAATCGTGATGTGACAGCGGAGAAGATCCTGATCGCTGTGGGGGGGGAGCCCATGCGGGATGACCCGGTGGACCCGGACCGACTGGCGGTGGTTTCCGATGATTTGTTTTCTTTGCCTGAACTGCCAAAGCGTCTTGTGGTGGCGGGCGGCGGCTATATTGCCGTGGAATTTGCCCATATTTTTGCAGGGCTGGGAACAGAGGTTACCCTTGTGTACCGGGGGCAAGATGTTTTGAAAAATTTTGATGGTGATATTAAATCCCGTGTTAAAGAAAACCTTAAGAATCACGGTATTCAGTATATTAACAACACTGTTTTTGCTGCTATTAAAGGGGATGAAAAGGTCAAGAAAATACAGCTTCTCACTGGTGATATTCTTGAGGCAGAGCAAGTCCTTTGGGCCATTGGCCGGAAACCGCTGACCGATGGGTTGGGATTAGCCCGCATTGGGGTGGAGCTTGATAAGTCCGGTGCGGTGATTGTTGATGATGATTATAAAACCGCTGTTCCTTCTGTTTTTGCGATTGGGGATGTGACAAACCGTGTGAATTTAACCCCTGTGGCGATTAGGGAGGGGGCCGCTTTTGTCTCCACCCAGTTTGAAGGGAAGCCAAAGCGCTTTGACTATCATAACATTCCGAAGGCTGTCTTTGCCCAACCCCCTGTGGGCTCTGTGGGGCTCACTGAAGAGGAGTGTCAGGAAAAGGGACGCCCCATTGACATATATGAAGCTGATTTTCGGGCCATGAAAAATGTATTGGCCCGAAGTGATGAGCGCATGTATATGAAACTCATTGTTGATCAGCAAACAAATCAAGTAATTGGTTGTCATATGGTGGGGGCGGAGGCTGCGGAGCTTATGCAAATTGTTGCCATTGCCGTGAAGGCGGGCGTGACAAAGGCACAATTTGATGAGACCTGTGCCTTACACCCCACAGTATCGGAAGAAATCGTCACGATGACAACGAAAAAAGAAACGTCGTCTTAAATTATTTATTTATAGATCTAACGATCCTCAGGGAAATCAATATTTCCTCTGAATTTCACTTGCTCTTGCATAATGCGAGAATGATATTGTTTAACGACGACATCTCGATTGACCAAGTCTTCGATAATGTTTCTGAAGCTGTTAAAATCTTGGGCATGGGTTTCTAGAATATAATCAAATTCACCGGTTGTTCGGTGGGCACGAACAATTTGCGGTATATCCTGGATGATGTTGTTCATCTTTTGATATTCTGCTTGATTTTGCTTTTCCAGCATCAGCATGGTCATGACACTTATAAAAGGCGTGATTTTCGTCGCATCAATATCTGCATGAAAGCCACGGATTATTTTGTCTTTCTTTAAACGGGCAACATGCTGAAAACAGGCGCTTGGCGAGAGCCCCACTTTTTTCGCCAACTCAACATTCTTCAAATATCCCTCTTCGCTGAGGGTTTGAAGGATTTTGCGATCCAGACGGTCAATGTGATGCGCAGCCAATAGTCATATCTCCAGGATTTCCCTCAAAAGAATAGCTAGAAAAATTTTATTTTGCAAATCCGCGGCCGTGAAAACAGACATTTTTCTCTATTTTTCAAAAACGTACCAAATTTTGCAAATCTCAGCCTATATTTTCTACTAACTGGCACAAGAAAATTGATACTATTTTTCAGATAATATGTATAAAGAATAAATTTTATACAGAATCTGAAAGCAGGATCATAAATTATAGGGAAGTGTAAAATGTCTCAGTATAAGGTAGATCTTGTCGAAGAAACCTCTGGC
>JBCCMT010000112.1:0-6199 GCA_039026195.1 Pseudomonadota bacterium
CTGATACTCAACAAGCCCTAAAATCACCAACTCAACCGCGTAGTTGTGTGTCCATATCCTGACAGATAGTCTTGCACGGACTTTTCCCCCGCCAGATGTCCTGCCCCCACGGCAATAAAAAACGTACCCGGCTCTTCATAAATGATACGGTTCACCTCCGCTGCCCACACCGCGTTGCGATTATAGAGCAATTCTTCCTGCACCTTTGGGGTATCTTCAAAAGCCTCCAGCAATATTTGGCCCAAGGCACTTATATCCCCCTGATACCACGCAGCAATCATTTGAGCGAAATAGGCTTCGATATTAATCAGATCTTCCATCCCTTCATAGAAAATCTTCGCTTGTTCTGCGTCGTCACCATCTGCCAGTATACTGATTTGTTCTTCGAGAGTTTCAAAATAGCGAACTTGTTTTTGCTGTATCTCCGCTTCATTGCCTAAAATCATCTCTACCCCCGCCATGGGGTCCCCGCCCGCTTTTGCATAAGCGGCATTCGCCACCTGCACCCCCGCCAACCAAGGGCGAATAGAGTCAAGAGCACTAAGATTTACACCTAATACGGACAGCCCTTGGTTGATTTCCACCTGTTGCTCAGAGGTAAAGTAAGAGCTGAGCGTTACCCCAGGGGGGTGGAAGCCTTTTTCTGTGATCAGCGCAGCGGCTTTGTCCATCGCCTCAGGTGAGGTAACGTCCGCCTCAAAATACACTGTTTGAGAGGCATCCCACGCAGCACGTAGGTTTTGATGCTGCCATTCAATCTCAGGGTTTAAAATGTGGATCGTGCCGAAAAGATAAATGGTGGTGTCTTCATCTTCCACTCGCCATAGGGCCACTTGAGAGGGCCCCGCCGTTGCTTCGGCGATGGTTTGGGGCCCCTCCCCTTGGGCAAGGGGAACGCGGGCCGCCGCCCCTTGGAGAGGGGCAAAAGCCATTCCCAAACTTGTGGCCACAAGGCATAAAAAGCGCAGCATAAACAACCTCTAAATCATATCCTTACGACTTTAGCGGGTCATCAGCCTTTCGGAAAGAGCCTAGGGCTTGTTGAGTATCAGGGCATGACATTGGTTCGAGACCAAAATCACGGGTCGTTTAGGAGAAAACCGCAAGGAAGGGTTATTCCCTTTCGAGGCTTTTCGACGCAAACGAACATGATTTTGGCCGAACCCCAAAGGGGCCGGGCGAAAAAGCACCATATTGTCGTCACTCCTCCTTGAATATGCCAGCATGTCCTTCAGCCTGCCCCGGACCCCGATCCGGGGTCGCTCCTAAATCTGATGCTTTTTCATCACCGGCCAGTGTTATGCCGTGATACTCAACAAGCCCTAGGAGGGGGGGGTTATACTCTTACGCAAGTCTGCAATCTCAGCTTTTAGAGATTTCAAGGTCTCCACCAGGCCTTGGAGGGTTTGATCGGGAATAACCACGCCCTTTTCTTCAGATGTTTGGCTCGCGCTATGGGCGGCTAAGGCGGCTTCTGGGCTTTCCCCTTCAAAAACGAGCTTTCCCACCTCTAAGACAAAGCTGGCGCCTTGATCTTTAAAAATCTTTTGGACACCCTTCGTGGTGTATCGCTCACCATGCAAAAGGGCTTGTACGCCTTTGATCAAATATAAATCTTGCTGCCGATAATAGCGGCGGCCCCCGGCCCGCCGCATGGGGCGTATGGCCCCGAAGGTGTCTTCCCAATGCCGCAAGACATGTTGGGGCAGGTCAAGCTCCTTGGCTGCCTCAGATATTGTTCGAAAAGCGTCGGGGGCTTTTTTCGTCAATGGGAACCTTCTGCCTCAGCTTTACGCCGCTGGCTTTGATTAATACGGCCTTTCAGAACATGAGAGGCCCGGAAGGTCAGCACACGACGCGGCGTGATGGCAACTTCCTCCCCGGTTTTCGGGTTCCGGCCAATACGCTCATTTTTTGAACGAAGCTGAAAAGTGCCAAAGGAGCTTAACTTAACCGTTTCGCCCTGTTCTAACCGTTCAGCAATTGTTTCGAGGACGGTTTCCACCAATTGGCCGGATTCTTGACGAGATAAGCCAACGGATTGATAGACGGCTTCTGTAAGATCAGCACGTGTTTTTGTTTTTGTCATTTAGGTCCCTCCCTAAGGGTTGACACAATTTGCCTGTTGAAAACATTCTCGTCAAGAATGTTAACCTAAATTAGCTGGGCGAAGTCTCAGAATTTGCACGAGATTTTAGAATCTGAACAACGCCGCCCCCCAGGTGAGCCCCCCGCCCATCCCTTCAATCAAGATAAGATCCCCCTTTTTAATCCGTCCATCTTTGTGGGCGACATCAAAAGCAAGGGGGATGGAGGCCGCAGAGGTGTTGCCGTGAGAGGCAATGGTAGAAACAACTTTATCGGTGGAAATCCCTAGTTTTTTGACCACACCGCCGATGATTCTCTGGTTGGCTTGATGGGGAACAAACCAATCTATTTCCGATAGGTCGACTTCAGCTGCCTTTGCCGCTTCGACCATGGCGCTGGAGATTTTCCCGACGGCTTCGCGGAAAACCTTATTCCCTTCCATGCGCAAATGGCCCACGGTTCCTGTGCGGGACGGGCCCCCATCCACATAGAGTAAATCCACAAGGGTACCATCACAGCGAAGATGGCTTGAGAGCACGCCTTTATCTTCAGACATGTCTTGAGGAACAGCTTGCAGCACAAAGGCCCCTGCGCCGTCGCCGAACAACACACATGTTCGCCGATCTTCCCAATCTAAAATACGAGAAAAAGTCTCTGCACCAATCACCAAAGCATTTTTGTGCTGGCCCGCATTTAAGAATTTCTCCGCAGTGGAGAGGGCATAGACAAAACCGGTGCACACAGCTTGTAGATCAAAAGCAGCGCCCGGGCCGGCCCCAAGCTTTTGTTGCACAATGGCGGCTGTGGACGGAAAAGTAAGATCAGGGGTTGCGGTGGCCACAATAATCAAATCAATGTCACTGGCGGCAAGACCTGCATCTTGAAGGGCGCGTTCTGCAGCCTTAGTGGCGAGGTCAGAGGTAAATTCCCCCTCCCCAGCGATATGGCGTTGGGTAATACCCGTCCGTTCACGGATCCATTCATCGGTGGTATCCACACGTTGGGCCATATCCGCATTGGTCATAATTTGGTCAGGAAGATAGCCGCCGCACCCCGTAATGACTGTTTTGAAGGAGGCTGTCATTCTGCAGCGGCCTCTATTTTGGCGGAAGTGGTTTTGTCGATGTCACTTTCCTTTGCCTCGTCTTCCCCTTGTTCCCCAATATGGCTGCCGTGGGAGGCCGCATAGGCCTCGACCTTAGCAACAGTACGTGAAATTTCCTCTTGGAACGGATGTTGTGCGAGGTTTTGCGCCACCAATAGGGCCGCTGCAATCCCTTCTGCATCTGCGCCGCCATGGCTCTTAATCACCAGACCATTCAAACCTAAAAGAGGAGCCCCATTCACATGGGAGGGATTCATTTTTTCCTTAAGGCTTTTGAGGGCAGGCATCATCAACAAGGCGCCCGCTTTGGAAAGAAGAGAACCCGTCAGCGCCTCTTTCACCCACGCCCCAATCATCCTCGCCGTTCCCTCAGCGGTTTTAAGGGCAATGTTGCCGGTAAAACCGTCCGTCACGGCCACATCCACAACACCGGAGGTCAGATCATCCCCCTCGATAAATCCCACAAAATCCATCTCAGGGTCCGCCTCCCGCAAAGTATCTGCAGCTTTGCGGATCAGGTCGTGACCTTTGAGTTCTTCGGCGCCGACATTCAAAATGCCCACTTGAGGCTTTTGTTTTCCTGTTAGCGCGCGGAAATAAGCCTCCCCCATAATAGCAAATTGAACAAGCTGTTTCGCCGTGGCTTCCACATTGGCGCCCACATCTAACACCGCGGTACGGCCAGTTTTCGTGGGCCATATGGAGGTGATGGCGGGGCGGTCAATGCCCTCAATCATCCGCAGTTGAAGGACAGACATCGCCATCAGTGCGCCGGTATTCCCAGAGGAGATAACCGCGTCCGCGCTGCGCTCTTTTACATCTGCGATGGCGGCCCACATGCTTGAGCCGCGCCCACGGCGGAGGGCGGCGGTGGGCTTATCCTCCATGGAAATCACATCGGGCATATGGTGGATGGTGGGGGGCGCCCCTTTGATGTCACGAGAGGCGAGGGCGGTTTTGATCTCGCCTTCTCGCCCATAGAGCTTGACATGGGCATCAAGGCCTTTGCTTCGCGCAATGGCAAGGCCATCGGCAATAACGCTGATACCCCCATCTGCGCCCATGGCATCTACCGCAAGGGTCACAGGGGTTGAAGAAGGAACAGTCATATCAATATCTGCAAAGCCTTATCACCGTTTACGGGGTTTCGCTTACCTAAGCTCACCTTGAAGAGCAACAAGCCCTAGGTGGGCAAAATAGGGTCTTCAATCATTTTGGCGGATCGAAGCCAAAACTCTTCATCAAACCCAGGAATCTCAAGATTAGAAATAAATTGATGCGCGGCGGCTTCCCATGAAAATTTCATCGCATGGGCCCGGCACGCCTCTGGGTCACGATGCTCTAAAGCTTGAAGACAAGCGGTTTTCAGATCCTCATCCAAGGCGCCGACCCCTTTGGGGGCTGCTTCCATAATATCAATGGGGCCCCTGACAGGATAGGCGGCAATCGGCACACCGCAGGCCATCGCTTCGATATTCACAAGGCCAAAGGTATCTGTCCGAGAGGGGAAGACGAAAACATCCGATGCTGAATACGCTTTTGCCAATTCCTCCCCAAATTTGGGCCCGGCAAAAAACACATTTGGATATTTGGCTTTTAACTCTTCTTCTTGGGGGCCACTGCCCACCACCACCTTACTGCCGGGGAGGTCGAGGTCTAAAAAATCCTCAATTGATTTCTCAACGGCAATCCGGCCCACATATGTGAAAATAGGCTTTTCCAAATGGTCAAACATATCAGAGGGGATGGGTTTGAAATGCTCCGTGTCCACCCCGCGCGCCCAAAGACGCATATTTGTAAAGCCCCGCTCTTCTAATTCTTGTTGAAGCCCCGGGGTGGCGACCATCATCGCCTCCCCATGTTTGTGGAAATCCCTTAAAAGGGCATAGCCCCACTCAATCGGAAACTTCCAACGCTCATGGGTATATTCTGCGAAGCGTGTGTGAAAGGAGGTCGTGTACGGATATTTTCGGCGACGACAGAACCGGCGAGCAGCGCGCCCGATGGGCCCTTCTGTGGCGATGTGAATGGCATCGGGTTTAAATTTATTGATCAGGGCGGCCACTTTTCGGTTCGGGAAAAGGGAGAGGCGAATTTCAGGATAGCTTGGCAACGGTACAGACCGAAAATCTTGCGGCGTGATATATAAGACTTCATTATCAAATTTTGTGAGAATATCCCCCAAGGTGCTTAAAGCCGTCACCACGCCATTTAACTGGGGTTTCCAAGCATCCGTCACAATGACGATTTTCAGGCCCCCTTCTGCATTGGGCATTTGGAATTTCTGGCGTGCGCCGGCCATGCGACGGACCTTCCCGCTAATGGCTTTAATGCGTTCTGTGCGTGTCGAGGGGGGCTGGGGCTCTTCAGTCATAAACTTCCCCTTATGGGAGCTACACCATATGAGCAACCATTAACACAATTTAGCGATACATTCCGAGGCAACATCAACTCTATGAAGGCAATGAAGCCGATTGATCTCTTTCCTGTTGTTGTGATGCTGAAACTGAGCTCGAGATCAATCAGATCCGAACCACAACTTTTGGATGATTCTGCTCATTTAAATTCAATTTATAAAATAATACTGTGAAGAATTAAGGGCTGCGACATATTGGTGCGATCGCTCTGTGCGGTGCAATATTATGTTGCGGCGCAATAAGATACATCTTATTATATGAAAAGCGACATTGTCGCGATGCCCAATTTGGGCGTTTCCTCCCTACACCTTAACCGCGGCCTTGGCCGCGGTTTTTTTTGAGCATCGCGCAAAAAGCCTGCCCTGGACCGCGATCCGGGGTGTGCAACGTTTTTTGCTTTTCGCGATGCGACACACAAAGACTTAGATCATTATGCAATGATCTAAACTTATTGCATTATGATCTAGGGCTTGTTGAGATTCACCTTGAGTTGATGACTGCGGCGCACGCGAAGATCATGGATTTGAAGTTTCTATCTGTCTTCTCACACCTCAGTGCGATGGCTTTAAACTCTTTGAGCTTCGCAAAA
>JBCCMT010000113.1:0-6189 GCA_039026195.1 Pseudomonadota bacterium
CTTTGCTGGAAGGGATGCCGCTGTCGGGGTTCATTTGGCTGGTGGCCGGGGGCATCTGCTTTACCGTAGGGGCCGGGTTTTATGCCTGGAAGTCGCGGCGCTATACCCACACAATCTTTCATCTCTTCGTGCTGGCGGGCAGCATTTGCCATTTCGTGTCGATTTACGGGTTCGTCTTACCAGATCGGGCCTAAGAGATTTAGGCTTGCCAATACACAAAGGCAGCCACGGCCACCAAAATCGCCCCGATAAGAGCTAAGGCTGTTTTGCCCCGGGCCGTGGTCCCCGTGGCGCGGGGGCGAATGGAGGATTTCACCATGGGCTGTAAGGCGGGGAAGGCGGCCAATCTTTGCATATTGCTCATTTGGCTGATGGTTTTCACCACTGGCTTCATGGCACTATAATTTCCCGCCGGTACATCCACCGCCACCACCATGGGGTGGCCGGGCCGATTGTCTAAAGTCGTTGTTTGGTAGGATAGCTTTTGTTCTGCCAGCACACGGAACACAGGTGAAATATCTTTGGCTCCATCTCCCACCGCATCAAAACTATAGAGGAAGCGCGCATAAGCAGGCGCCTCCCATTTCGCTGTTTTGTCCCACGCTTTGTCCGTGGCAATCGGGTATAGCGCGCGGTGGTCCACCTTACCGCGATGGTTTTTGCGCGGGGGTTGGAATTGGGCCTCCACCGCTTCCCATTCGCTCATGGGGCGGTGGTGGGAGGGCTTGCGGTCCTGCCCCTTTGTCAGCGCAATGAAAGAGGTGCGAATTCGGTCCGCCCCCGCCATTTCCGCTTCCAAAATGGCATAGTCACTATCATAGCTATACCCCTTTGGGTCCATCGCTTTATCCGCTGACAGAAGAACGGCGACCACCGGCTTTTTATGGTTTGCGCCAGAGCTTTTGCTGACCCGCATATGTTTGTTATCGGCAAAATGGGTCTCCACCTGGCGATTGGGGTCGAGGAGGTTCGTGGCCAGGCGCAACCCCTCCCGATAGCTGTCCACCCCATCGGGCAGCAGCTGCACATCCACCCCTTGGGCGCGGAACCCATCCAGCGCGGCAGCGCAATGCTTCATGGCATCACCAGAGGCATAGATCTTCGTCACCTTTCGCAAAAACCGCTGTTGCTTCTCCCGGTTCCAGGTGAAGGGGGCCGCCGAGCCGGAGGAGGCGTAGCTGTCTGTGAAGCCCGACTGTTCAATTTCATGGATCAAATCCGTTGGCGCCGCGAGCACATAATTGCTCTCCGCCACATATTCGCGGAGCACCTGATTTTGCGGAAAATCCATCAGGGCAGCCAGGGTCGCCTTATCAAAGCTGTTGTCATGGTCATAAAGGGGCACCACCCCCACCTGAGCTTGGCCGGAAATCACCGCTGAAAAGGTGGCCTCTGGCGTACTTCGGGGGGAGGTCCAGGTGCGATAGGCAAAGTCCAAATCACCGTCCGCTTGGGCCCGCGGGGCGTCGATCACATTCCCGCCCGCATTTGTCTCGCTCGCCGGGGCATTGAGGCTCATCCCATAGGAATTGCCCACAGCGCGGTGATGGTGGGGCGGCGCGTGAGTGATAGGCTTTTGATCCTCATTTAAGAGGACTTCACCACTTTCTTTATGAATAACAACGCCGTAGCGGAAAAGATCCGCCGCAATTTGTTCGGCCACCCAGGCGCCAAGCCCGTGCCGTTCATCCTGGAAAGCTACAATTTGGTTTGCCATGGCGCGCACATTCCCCGTTGGTTAACAAAGAGTTTACCATGTTAATCGGTGAATACCAGGGGGGGGCGTTTTTGGGGCGAAAGATACTGAATTCTCGGTGATGCGCGTCCTAAAACCATGACGAAGATTTTGCCCTAAAGTTTAAGCCCCAGTTTTTGACTATGTATAAAGTCATCATGATGGCAAAAGCGAATATAATAAGCATAGAGAATTGTCATTCCGGTTTCGAGCGTGAGCGAGAAGACCGGGATCCAAACTATATCATATTTGTATTTACAAAGAGAAGTTGACTTTATCGATTTTAGATCCCGGACACGCCTTCAGCGTTCCGAGATGACATTTTACGTTACAAAATATATTTCGACAGATCGGTATTCCCGCTGAGGCCCATTAAGCGGTCATCCACAAAGTCAGCATCAATCGTAATCGTCTCGCCGCTTTTGTCCGCCGCTTCGAAGGAGATGTCTTCCAGCACCCGCTCCAGGATCGTGGCGAGGCGGCGGGCCCCGATATTTTCTACCCCCGCATTCACCTCAGCGGCGGTTTTCGCCAGCCGGTCGATGCCGTCATCGGTGAATTCTAAGGTCACCCCTTCCGTATCGAGAAGAGCTGAATATTGTTTGGGTAGGCTCGCCTCTGTATCCGTCAAAATAGCTTTGAAATCTTCCTCCGTCAGGGCACGGAGTTCGACGCGGATAGGCAACCGCCCTTGCAGTTCTGGCAACAGATCCGCAGGTTTCGCCACATGAAAGGCGCCGGAGGCCACAAAAAGGATATGGTCTGTTTTAACGGGGCCATATTTCGTAGACACCACAGACCCTTCGATGAGGGGGAGGAGATCCCGCTGCACCCCTTCGCGGGAGACGTCTGCCCCGCCGCCACTGCGGTCAGAGGAACGGGCAACCTTGTCAATTTCATCTAGAAAGACGATGCCGTCATTTTCCACTGCCGAGACGGCTTCGGTGGCCAATTGGTCATCGTCAAGCAGCTTATCGCTCTCTTCAGCAATCAATGGTTCGTAAACGTCCTTCACCTTCATCTTTTTGGTTTTCTTCGGCGCGCCAAAGGCTTTGCCCATCATGTCGGAGAGATTGATCATGCTCACCTGGCTACCCGGCATCCCAGGGATGTCAAAGGCAGGCATCCCTTTGCCGGTGTCGGTCAGCTCAATTTCGATGTCCGCGTCATCAAGCTCCCCACTGCGGAGTTTTTTGCGGAAGCTATCGCGGGTGGCCTCGCTCGCCGTCTCCCCCACCAAGGCTTCGAGCACCCGATCTTCTGCGGCGCCGTGGGCCCGGGTTTTCACCTCTTCCCGGCGGCGTTCACGAACCAATTGCATGGCCACCTCCATTAGGTCCCGGATAATGGAATCTACATCTCGGCCCACATAGCCGACTTCCGTGAATTTGGTAGCTTCCACCTTCAAGAAAGGCGCGCCCACCAATTTGGCAAGGCGGCGGGAGATTTCCGTCTTCCCCACGCCTGTGGGGCCAATCATGAGAATATTCTTTGGCGTGACCTCTTCGCGAAGACCTTCGGGCAATTGCAGTCGCCGCCAACGGTTCCGTAGGGCAACCGCTACGGCGCGTTTGGCGTCCTTTTGGCCCACAATATAACGGTCAAGTTCAGCAACAATTTCGCGGGGAGTATAATTTGTCATAAAAAGTAATTACTCAATCGTCTCAATCACAAGATTATTATTTGTATAGACATCAATTTCCCCAGCAATGGTGAGGGCTTTTTTCGCAATGTCCTGCGCGCTCAGTTCCGTATTCTCATAAAGAGCCTTGGCGGCGGCTTGGGCAAAATTTCCGCCGGAGCCAATGGCAATCACCCCGCCGTCATTGTCAATTTTCTCAGGCTCAATCACATCGCCGAGGCCCGAGAGCATGAGGGTGGTGTCCTTATCGGCGACAATCATCAAGGCTTCCAGCCGCCGTAAATACCGGTCTGTGCGCCAGTCTTTGGCCAGCTCCACGCACGCGCGGGTCAGCTGCCCTTTATATTGCTCAAGTTTTCCCTCAAGGCGGTCCAGCAGTGTGAAGGCGTCGGCCGTTGCGCCGGCAAAGCCTGTTACCACGCTGCCGTCTGCCAATCGGCGCACCTTTCGCGCATCGCCCTTCGAGATGGTTTGCCCCATGGAGACCTGGCCATCGCCCGCGACAGCGATCTGGCCCTTTCGGCGGACGGCGAGAATGGTGGTCATAGGGTCTCCTTTAAAGATGAGGAGGCAGTTAAGGGGCGTGGGCCCAGGACACAAGGGGGAGGCGTCCAGCTTTTTGAAAGACCGCTGGTGTTAAGCCCCTATTTTACCTTTCCGCTTATATCCCATATAGGGAGAAATTATTTTTGTTGGAGCCATCATATGTCGACCCCTTCCTTCACCTCGCCCCGGTCGGCGGCGAAAAGCCGGACCACCAAGGAAACGGATATTTCCGTGCGCCTGGATCTAGACGGCACGGGTGCCGCGTCAGTGGAGACGGGCATCGGGTTTTTGGATCATATGCTGGAGGGGTTTGCGAAACACTCTTTGATTGACCTGGAGGTCAAAGCGAAGGGCGACTTGCACATCGACATGCACCACACGACGGAGGATGTTGGCATTGTCATGGGCCTGGCCTTTGCAGAGGCCATTGGCAATGCAGGCGGCATTACCCGGTTTGGTCATGCCTATATCCCCATGGATGAAACCCTTTCCCGCGCGTCGGTGGATATCTCCAAACGTCCTTATCTCATTTGGAAGGTGCATTTTTCTCGCGATAAGCTGGGCGAGATGGATACGGAGCTTTTCAAGGAGTGGTTCCACGCCTTTGCCACCAATGGGGGGCTCTGCTTGCATATGGAAAATCTCTATGGGGAGAATAATCACCATATTGTGGAAAGCTGTTATAAGGCCCTGGCCCGCAGCCTTAAAATGGCGGTGGCGGTGGACCCGCGGTTGGGGGGAGCGAGCCCTTCTACTAAAGGCTCCTTAGGGTCGTAATGGCGCCTGTCCGTCTTCTATTTGTCTGTTTGGGGAATATCTGCCGATCTCCAGCGGCTGAGGGCGTGTTTGCGAAGAAAGCCAAAGAGGTCGGGTTAGAGATCATCATCGACAGCGCAGGCACGGGCGCGTGGCATGTGGGCCATGCGCCCGATGAGCGAATGCAAAAGGCAGCGCAAGGGAGGGGCTATGATCTTTCGTCTTTGCGGGCGCGTCAGGTGGATGCGGGAGACTTCTATGTCTATGACCTCATCCTCGCCATGGATGAGAGCAATATGGCGGATTTAAAAGAGATGGCGCCGCCGGACGGCACGGCAAAGCTTGCCATGATGCTCTCTTTCGGGGCGGGGGGCGAGGTGCCTGACCCCTATTATGCGTCCACGGATGGGTTTGCTCATGTGCTTAACCTGTTAGAGGCGGCGAGTGACGGGTTAATTACGAATTTAAAGTTTGAAGCGCCTCATGCCTAACCTGCTCGCATTGGGGTGGGGCTATTCCGTGGCGCCTCTGGGCCACCAGCTCTTGACCGAGGGGTGGGGTGTGACGGGCACAACCCGCTCGCCCGAAAAGGCGGCTGAGCTGGTGAAGAGTGGGGTTACACCCCTGATATGGACTGCGCCAGACCCTCTGCCTGCGGAGGAGGTTTCGAAGGCAGATGTTATTGTTATTTCTCTGGCACCAGATGAAGAGGGCTGCCCAGCCTTCGCCGCGCTACCGCAACAGGCGCTCAAGCCAGACGTAAAAATCATCTATCTTTCTTCTTCTGGGGTCTATGGCGACCATGATGGGGCATGGGTGGATGAGGAAACGCCTTGCGATCCCCAAACTGACCGGGGGCGAAAGCGATTAAAAGCAGAGGCGCAATGGCAATCGCTGGGGGGCATTATCTGCCGTCTGGCAGGGATTTATGGACCGGGCCGAAATGCAATAGAAAGCCTGCAGGGCAGGACCCGCGGGGCCAAGGCGGGGCTCAGCCAACGGGTCATCAAGCCGGGGCAGGTGTTTAACCGAATTCACCGCGATGACATTGTGAAAGGGCTCAACGCGCTCCTGCACGCAGACAATCCGCCGCAAATCGTGAATTTCAGTGATGATGAGCCGAGCCCGCCGCAAGATGTGATCGCTTACGCAGCGAAGCTACTTAAGGTCGACCCGCCGCCAGAGATCCCTTTCGAGGAAGCTGAGCTCTCCCCCATGGGCCGCAGTTTTTACCAAGATAATAAGCGGTTACGAAATGATCGCTTGAAAACTCTCATGGGGCCGCTGACCTACTCCACTTATCGTGAGGGGCTGAAAGCTCTTTTGTCTTTGCCAAAATAAGTGGAGCAGACGAGGTAGAGAGGCCATTGAAGAGAATGATATAAAGAAAGCTTTATATCTGCCCCAAGCCCTGCTAAGCGCCCCTTCAAATCAAACGAAGACGTAAGGGACCCCTCTTCCATGAGCCAAGATTATATTGTCAAAGACATTGAGCTTGCCGATTTCGGCA
>JBCCMT010000114.1:0-6126 GCA_039026195.1 Pseudomonadota bacterium
CCGCCAGCCAATTGGTGCCTTGGGATGAAATGGTTTCATCAATAACGTCAGGGTTTAGGGTTGGCACATTTGAAGGCGACATGGCCGCGAGAAATTGATCCGCATGGAAATAGGCCCGCCTCTTGGTGGCCTCGTCAACGCCATCTGCTTCTTCAATGGCTTTATCAACCCACTCTGAAAACAGAAAATAAGACTGTTTGATAAAATCAAGCATAGGATTTTCTTCCCATGCCTTATGGCGAAACCGTCGATCCCCTGGTTTAGGGGTAACAAGGGGTTCAACATCTTTACCGGACATTTTTTCAACGGAGGAAGAATAAAGCCGGGCATAGCTATCCCAAAGGCTCATTTGCAGTTCCATCAATTTCAGTGGGTTTTGACTAAGGGCTGACATAACCTCTGTGCCGGCCTCTGACACATTTAGCGGGTCGGTGGGTTGACTGATGCCTTGTAACCCCTTTTCTGCTTGGCGTTCGGTAACGTCCCGCATAATATCCTGGGTACGGACATTCATATCGGCCATATATTGGGCAAACCGGGCCATATCTGTGTAAACGGGGGGAGGCGATTTCTTTTGGACAGATGATGATGATTTCGCTTTGCTTGTCTTTGACGGGGCAGGGGAAGCGGGTTTTTTTGAAAGAGATTTTTTCTCTGGTGATTTCCCTAAATTTTTCCGATCGCCAGTCTTCTTTTTCTGCTTTTTCGGGGTGGCCTTAGGAGAAGAGGGTTCAACCATTTTAATATTCCTTGCTGACGCTTTCCGGCTTGCTCTCACCTATGTGACATTGCATCAATAGAAAGTCTAAGTCCCTATAGCGGTAACAAATTAATCGGTGAAGACGAGACGGTCATGCAATATTTTATCCCCCTTATAGCAATGCTGATTCCTGTCACGGGCGGTTTGACGGCGTGCAGTACACATAAAACGCCTCAAGCCCCAAAGGTCGCCGCCACTGTCAACCCAGTGATTGAACAAGCCATTCAGCGGCAGGTGGAGTTGCAAAATCAGGGCGGTATCCCTGATATTCGCAATGCGCCGACACGACCAGAGGAGGAAGTGTCCGTAAGACAGATCGCCGCTGAAAAAGTTGTGCTGATGGAACAAGCCCAAGAGCTTGCCCAGGATATTTCTCGTCAAAGGGATCAGCTGACGGCAGAGGAGCGCCTAGAACAAAAGGCGGCCGACCTTAAACAGCAGATCCAACAGGATCAAAAAGCCCTAAATGCTGAAACCAGCTTGCCCCCTATTGAGTGAAACCAAAATTCTAAACGATAGACAGGGACGTCTTAAGAGGTCACCGTCTCTTTCAGGGGAGACGTCTTATGGTGAGCGCCATGGGCCGCCGCCGTAGCGTCTGTCTCATCGATTTGCGATATTTCCAAATCATTTTTCAGCGCCCTTAACCGATGGCAAGGAACCCGCGGAAAACGGTGGTGGAGTAAATGATATTTTTGCCCAACACTGATAATATCTACAATAGGATCAAAAATAGAAGGATAGACAGGAATCTTCTCATTCATGGTGTCTTGGCCCACAGATTTGCCATGGGGCAAATAAGCGAAGAATAAGAAAATGGCTGCTACGGAAAGGATGGCGGGGAGGATCCAAAATGAAAAGACAGTATCCATTCCAAAAAGAGCGGTGGCAATAATTAAAGAGAGTAAAGCCGCCATCCAATGCCGCTCATACGCTCTTAAAACAGCAGTATTTCCTGTACGCTTTGAATATTTGCTCAATTCTGTTCGATTTTTCGCAAAAGCAAACGCAATGTCCGGCGCAATCGCCCATCCTTTTTTGGAAACGGCCCAATAATTGGGGTCTTCAACCTCATCATTTGTATGTTTGTGGTGATCTCGGTGGGTGATCTTGAACTGATAATAGCAGATAAGGGTCGCAATTCCCAAAAAATGACCCACCCAATCGTTATGGCGACCGGCCGATTTATACCCGGCAAATAAATTTCCGTGGGCCGCCTCATGCATCATGCAAAAAAGCGTGAAAGATAACCATGTGCCTAAGGTAATGCCCGCAAGCAATTGAAGAATAATCGATTTATCCGACAGCAATATGGCGACACCAAGATAGGCTACCGTGGCCAATAGGATGATGGCCAAGCAGGGCCAGTTCACCCCTTTTTTCAAGTGAAGGTTAGCCAATTGCGTTTGCTGCGCTTTAGATCCTGCATCAGCGGCTAGGTCGAAATATTTCATTCGGCAATCCCCAAATATCTTAACGAATACTTAAGCTTATATACGCTCTAGCTTAGGTTTGCAAAGTATTTGATACCGCGACGAATAAGATCAGCGTTAGCGAAAAGCATACACTTTTGCGCTAAGGAAGGGGGGTAAGGTCAGGATATGCAAGAATCATTATTTTCAGACGTTCCTACCGAAAATCGGTTGAGGGAATATAGGTTATTATCTGGGTTACTAAATGTAACGGGGATTTTGACCACATGGGTTTTTGCCTGGATTGTGCGAGATGTCTCGCCAAGCCTTTCCTTAACCTGTATTATTGTGAGTAGCCTCACGGCAGCGTATCGCATGATTTCTCTCGCCATGAGCTTAAAGCGAGATACACAAGCCCAAATCCGGTATTATGAAACAGGTACGGCGGCGTCGGGCGTCCTCACGGGCTCGATTGGTGTTTGTGCCTTTATTTGGTTACCTTCATTACCCGTCGAGTATTACGGCTCATATTCAGCTTGGGCCTTTGTTTGTGCGGCAACGGTCACCATTGCAGCGTCTCCTATTTCCCGCTTCGCGGGCGGGGTGGGGATTTTGGCCACTTTCTCCGTTGCCATCGTTTTATTTATGGTGGGCAAGTGGCCCATGGCGGTCATCCACCTTGTCGGCAGTATGAGTTTCGCAGCCCTTGGGTTCTTCCTAAACTCGCTTTTTGTGTCTCAAGAACAAAACCGTAAAAAAGTACAAGCGTTGGGCCGCCGAACAGAATCAACCATGAAATGGTTTTTGCGAGAAGCGCAGGATTGGGCCTTTGAGACGGATAAAGATCTGAATATCATTTTCGCCTCTGAAAATGTAAAATCGATCCTCGGCCGATCCAGCGAGTCTGTGCAAGGATCGCATTTGTTAAGTATTGTCGAAATGGACGGTCGTCATGCCAATAATGACGATGCCATGTATCGCATTCGAAAAGCCTTAAGCTCTGGTCACGCCTTTGACGATGTAACCATTGAGGTCCAAACCTCTGACGGTCAAACCTATTGGCGATCTTATAGTGGGGCGCCGATTTTTGACGAAGAGCGAAATGTAACAGGGTATCGCGGATGGGCGGCGGACCGCACAAAAATTGTCGAAGCAACCCACCGATTAGAAGAGCAAGTTGAACTGCGTACCCGTGAGTTAAAGCGCACTGCAGCGCAAGCTTTAGAAGCAAATCAAGCGAAATCCCGTTTCTTAGCGTCCATGTCCCATGAGATCAGAACCCCTCTGAACGGTGTCATCGGCTTTGCTGAGGTGTTGGCCCAAGAGCTGGATAATAATCGCTATAAATCCATGGCCTCGCAAATCCAAATCAGCGGGGAGACCTTATTAACGCTGCTCAATGATTTGTTGGATATGTCAAAAATTGGCGCAGGCCAGGTTTCTATCCGTCGGGAGCCCTTTAATCCCGCCGCCGTGATCGAGCAAGCCTCCGCCGTCTTTGCCGCCCGGGCGCGCACAAAAAACATTCGACTTATTGTGGATACCTCTAAGGTGCAGGGGATTGAACTTTTAGGCGACTCTATTCGTATACGGCAAATTATTCAAAACTTTGTCAGTAACGCCGTTAAGTTTACAAATAAAGGTGAGGTTCTTGTTACCCTTGATTATGGTGAGGATGGCCTTGTTTGTTCTGTCAAGGACACAGGCGTGGGGATGAGTGAGGCGGACACCCATCAAATCTTCAACGAATTCTATCAAACAGACGCTGGGATTGAAGCGCAAGGGACGGGCCTAGGGCTGTCAATCGTTCAAGGACTTGTCCGCGCGATGGACGGTCAAGTTTCTGTGACGTCGAAAAAGCAAGAGGGGTCCTGTTTTTCCGTCCTGCTGCCTTTAGAGAAGAGTGAAAAGGTGACACCGATTGCCCCGCTTCCTCTCTCTGTCAATGTGATTTCCCCCATCGAAGACCATAGTGACTTTAGTCAAATGATGAAGCGATGGGCCGAAATCACCTTTGCGAATGTGACTTTCGTAAAAACAGTTGAAGATCTTTCACGTCATCCATCTGCCTCGCTAGTGTTGGTGAATACGAGGCGTGAAAGTGATTTAGAAGAGATCAATGCGTATATAGAAGAGCATGAACTCAAATCAGCGCCCTTGCTTTACGATGCAAGTGAGCAGTCTTCTGATATTGGATATTTCTCTTTCGAGCAATTCCGCTTGCAAGTTTTATCCTTAGTGGGGGATGAGCAAACCCAAGCCCAGCAAACAGCTGTTGCCCACGGACAAATTGAACTGTCTGTTTTGGTTGTCGACGACAATGAAACCAATTGCCTTGTGATGAAAACATTGCTTTCTGACTATGTGAAAAAGCTAGAATTGGTCAATAGTGGGCAAGACGCAATCAACGCTTGTCAACATCGTCACTTTGATCTGATCTTTATGGATTTTGTGATGCCCGGCATGTCAGGGATTGAGGCCACAAAGACAATCTTAAGTGATGATACAGGCGTTCGGGTGATTGGATTGACCGCTGACCCTGATGGTCAAATTCACGAAGAGGCGATTAATGCAGGCATGTCTCGGGTGATTACAAAACCTGTCTCTCGCGATACGCTGCTGAAAATTCTTGATGACCATGAGCAACGTCTGGCGGCGGCAGCGATTGTCGCGTAAAGAATAATTTTCAAAACCATGTGAATTTGGATTGAGAATTCATCTCCACTGTGGCGGTAGGGAGAAGCAACTTTTTTATATGTGCCGTGACTATTGAAATCCCAAAGGCTAGTTTAGACATTTCTAGAGCAAAGTGCGATCTGCTTGAACCGCTTCCTCGCCCTTCGAGACGCTACCCTCACCCTGAGGGTTGATTGGGAAGGGACCCAATCAACAAATCCGCAAGGCGGCGTCTAGAAGGGGGTAGCTCCTCAGGGTGAGGAAGTTCTTAATTCAAATAAATTTTCCTCATGCTGAGGGTGAGGTATGGACTATGCTTTTTTCGCCCGCGCGGCCTAGCTTGCCTCTTTAAGCTCATTATTGGCAACAGGCGTTAAAATCGGTGCAGTGAGAGAAACCTGAAACCCGCCATCTTCTTTGCAGTGATAATCAAAGCTTCCCTGATGGGCCTCGGCAATTTGTTTGGCGAAGCGCAAACCAAGGGGAATTTTAGTGCCGCCAAAGTTTCGATAATCCCCTTGGGTTCCAAAGTCTGAAATCTTCTCTTCAATATGCTTCTCATCAGTGCCCACGCCATTATCTGAAACACTGATTTGGAGGTGCCCATCCATAAGACGACAGCTTATATCAATGGACATTTGATAACCATTTTGGATATCGTCTGCGTTGCGCTTATTCTTCCGAGTGGTGACCGCATCATATGCATTTTTGACAAGCTCTTCAATCGCCGTAATCCACATGGCCACGTCAACATAGATTTCCGTATCATCGGTCAGGTCATCTTCAAATCGAATGTCCAGCCAGCGATTAATCTCAACCCCATTGGGCAGGCCTTGGATACTTTCTTTTAAAATGGTGCCTAAGGTCGTTTTGCGGATAAAGAAATTTTCTGTACCGCCATAAATGCGTGCATATTTCACAAGCCGCTTGATTTGACGGTCTAGGGTTTGGCCAGCCTCTTCAATGCATTGAATATATTCTTGGGAGGCGGGGGAGAGGGTCGTGTCCTCATCCATACGCATCAACTGACTATAGCTCACCACATGGGAGATCAAACTGGTTTGGGTGTGGGAAACAATGTTCAGAATATTCAATTTCCGATCACCATCAATGGCAAGCGCTTTGTCTTTTTGGCTCAATAGAGATTTCAAGGTTGAAAAATCTGATTGTTGGGCCATCAGCTCATTCTGTATTTTATACTGAACACGCTGATTATATTCAGCGTAATAGGCCGTCATGATCACGGTGATGGTGGTAATCATCATGAAGGCAACTTCC
>JBCCMT010000115.1:0-6125 GCA_039026195.1 Pseudomonadota bacterium
AAGACAAGTTGGCTAAGACCTTGTCATTATTAACATCTCATCTTACGTGAGCAGATACTTAAATCACAACAAAATCGTTACAGTTCGATCTCCCCCTGAGATGTGGCATTAGACCTAATATGCAAATCTCTTTGTGGGAAAGGTATTTCTACCCCTGCCTCTTTTAGCTTTTTAAAGATGGCGACGCGCAATTCTCCCCTAACGAAAAGAGAGTTGCTCACATCGCTTATGAACGCCCGAAGTTCAAAGTTTAAGGAACTATCGCCAAAGGCATCAAAATACACATAAGGGGCAGGATGGCTTAAAATTTGCGGATGCTCTTCCCCCACCTCCTCTAACAGGCGGATAACTTCATCGGTATCCGCATTGTAAGTTACCCCAATAGGAACAATAACCCGCCCAATTTTATCCTTATGGGTCCAGTTTGTGACCGCACTGGAGATAAGCTCTGAATTGGGAACGATAATGGATGAACGATTAAAGGTTTCAATCTCCGTGGATCTGACGCTTATTCTTTTTACAATCCCCTCCCCCGAGGTGGTGATAATCCAATCCCCCACCTTAATAGGACGTTCAAAGAGCAATATGAGACCTGAAACAAAATTGTTGACGATACTTTGCAAACCAAAGCCAATCCCGACGGACAAAGCCCCTGCGATAATGGCCAAGTTTGATAAATTGAACCCTAGAGTTCCTATCCCAATGGTAAACGCAACAATCAGCCCGATATAGCCGATGAGCGTTTTCAAAGAATTCTGAACCCCTATATCAATTCGTGATTTGGGAAATAGTCTTGTCTCCGCCGTGCGTTGAACCCATCGGGTGACATATAAAAGAAGGAGGAAGAACCCAATGGCGGTCAAGATTTTCGAAATTGAAATGCGGAATGATCCGATTTGAAAGCCGAAAAAGGCATCAGCAACGACCCCTCTGACATCCGTCCATTCCGCCCCTAGTAATAACAGCGCAGGGGGTACAAAAGCGAGCAGCGCCGTTGCATCAATAACCACCCCAATCCAAAAATAGATGAGGCTTCCCCCCTCTTCCGCCTTGTGATGGGAGGTAAATTTTTTGTCCACAAGTCGGACAGCTTCCCTCAACATTGACCTTAACAGCCATATGACCACCGCCACAGCAAGAAGATAAAATATCCGTGTCATGAGATAATGGGCCAACGGAATAAACCCAATAACCGTGGCAATGATGGCAACACCACTTGCCAACTGCAACGCGATGCGGAAGCGCGGGAGCAGGGACCCAGGCTTTTCATCTGGCGCATCCTTATCGAGGGTATCAGAAACCCAAAGCCGTTTTTGCATTAACAAGAAAAGTGTCATGGCAAGGGAGAAGGCCGTGATGCCTTGGACCCATAGAGTATATTCAGTGGACCCGCCAACAATATTTTGGCTCTCCAATGCCGCCAAGGAAAGACCGATAATAAAAGTCGACAAAAACAAAAGGGACCGTATTTGAAGAACCTGCCCTCCTTGTAAACGAACGATCCGCCACGCATCATGATGGGGGCCAAACACCCCCAAGGTGGCCCCATCCACAAGAAGAAGGGCCACAATGCTCAACCAAATCATCCGCGCTAGAGCCTCAGCCTCAGGCTGAATAATGCCGACAAATTCCAGAACCTCTAAAAACAAAATCCCGCCGATAAGACCAGGGATAACGCGCACAAAGGCCCTTGCCGCGGCCACCATGACCTTGCGCGAGGCCATGGGCTTTAGAGTTTCCAGTTGCTTGACGATCAACCGGCCCAAATAATAGCGCACGGGAATAAAAAGTATAAGCGCCCCCAAAAGGGAGGCGATCAGATAAATGATGTAAAGACGATATTGACCAGTGGCCTTTGATTGCCCTTGCCACTCTGTAAAATGGTCAAGAAAAACCTCCCCTTGTGATATCATCCTTGCACTGGCTTCCCCCCAAAGGGCTGGGGACAAGAGGGAGGCTGACCGGGCCAAAATCGTGTTTGAAAATTGCTCACGACGCTTATCCGCAATTTCTTGTAATAAACGATCTGCCTCCGCAATATTTAAATCTGACTGACGAATCGTGCCGTTTAATAAAGCCGCTTGTGCCCTTAGCCGTGATCGTTCTTCGGCAATGACCTCCAATTCGGGCGGGTCCGTCTCTTCAGGTGCAGGACCAATGCGTTCCAAATCCGCTTGGACCTCAGCATAATTTGCCCTTATTTGGGTGGTTTGGGTTTCAGCTTCCCGTTTCAGGCTGCGAATATCATTACGAAGGTCAATAAGATTGGCATCAGGACGGTCAAGGTCTTGGGATAAAACTTCAATGCGTTCACTTCGCAGCTGAACCCCCTCCGTAATATCCTCAATATTTGTTTGCGCCTGGGAAGCGGATACCCAAAAGACGGCAACAGCCCACAGGACGAGGAAAAATCTCATTAAATCCATTTTTTCTTTTTAAACCACCAAACCAGCGCAAAGGTCATTATGATCAGCGCAGCACAAAAAATGACAAATGATCCCTCATAGGACGAACCAGGAATCCCGCCAATATTCACCCCCAATAAGCCAGTTAAAAAACCAAGGGGGAGGAATATCGCCGCCACCACAGAAAGGATCAACATGTTACGGTTCATTTCTTCGGCACGCTGATCGGAGATTTGGTCATACAAAATGGCGCTTCGCTCTCTTACGGTATCCATCTCCTCCACCATGCGGGTAATGCGATCCACCACCTCTCGCACAGCGGTTTTTTGGGCGAGGTCGAGCAAGTCATGGGTCTCACTTCCCAACCGGTTCAGGGCATCCCGCTGAGGGCCAATATATCGGCGCAGCATGATAGTTTTGCGCCGCGTGTCTGCAAGGTCTGTTCTGATGCCATGGGGGGCATCAAGCATGACCTCCTCCAGTTCATCAATTTTATCGGCTAACCCGCTTATGACGGGGTCCATCCGCTCTGTCAGGGCGGCACTTAATTTGGTGATAAAGGCCCCCACATTTTTGGGCCCCTGCCCGTTTTCCATCTCATCCCGTATAGCCACAATGGCCATTAAGCGGCGTAGACGGACAGAAACAATCATCCCTTTTTCAATCCACATCCGAATGGCCACCATATCTTCTGGGTCAGAATCAGGGTTCAAATTTACCCCACGTAAATTTAGCAACAGCCCATCATAATGATCAGTGCATCTTGGCCGGGTGTCTTCTAAAGTTAAAGATTGGGAAACGGTTTTATCCACATTGGTTTCGATCCAGGCCCGAACCCCCTCTTCGGCTAAATCAAGATGAACCCACCGATAAGACACATCCTCTGACATAGGATGATGACAATCCGTTACATTAAGGCGCTTCGCCCGGCCATCATGATAAACTTCAAAAATATGGATCGGTTTCACCTTAGACATATTCATCATGACAAAATCCCCTTATCTTAAACTAGGTAAGCCCTTTTTGCAGTGAATAATGTCATAAAGTTATTTGCCGAAAGATGCGATTGTTAATTTATCTAATGGCGCCCCTGGTCTGCTTGCTCAAGGTTTGCAATTTTCACGAAAAAAAGACTGCAAGTCGAGGGACTTACAGTCTTCATTGGATACATATCTTAAGTAGAATTTACTCGTATTTAAGTAGGGACTTTACATGGGGCTCCGGCCACGGACGGCGCGGGCCACAAATGTAATGACAAGTAACGCTAAAAATACAAAGAATAAAAGTTGTGCAATCCCTGCGGAGGCTCCTGCAATACCGCCAAAACCAAGTGCACCTGCAGCAATAGCCAAGATAAAAAACGCCAATGCCCAACCAAGCATAATAATTCTCCTTTAAAATAAACAAAACATACTCTGTGAACACTGAAACAACATCTTATAAAGAAAATAGTTCCCTTGGTTTCTCTCAAAATTTAAGATGAGGGCTCATTAAGCCAAATATTGCTTGAGAAAGCGCAACCATCAAACGCTTTTACAGCCCTATCAAATGTCGTTTCAATCATATGCGATGTGCGGTTTGTTATTGCAGATATATCCTCAAAGCTCATATTTTCAATTCCGCTCAATACCAAAACAACTCTTTCCATATAGCCTAATGAGAAAAATATATCCCTTACGGAGGATATTGACGGATCATCAGAGGGATATAAAAACCTACCTATCTCATTATCTATTTCGCCGCAGGCCTCAACACATTTGGCGAAGAGAGAAAGCGGGTCGTTCTGGAAAAGAAGGTTTTGACTATTTTTGTGTGTGGATAAAAGAAGACCGTCAACAATTCTATCAGAAATGGTTTGATTACCTACTAACAACCACGCCAACCTGCGCAGGCGATAGGTATAACAAGGGAAAGGGTGATATGAGGGGCGCATAAAAGCATACTTTAAAAATAGAAATATACTTTAGCACGAAAAGAAAACCCGCCTTCTAACCTAAGTTAAGGACAGAATTATTGTTCGCCTCAATTTCAGTTGAAAAGTCTAAAGTTCGCAAATGTAAATAATCTAAATCAAATTGGCACATTTTAGACAGCTTTTCTCTGTCCAAGATGCGGATATTCCGATCAACCTCTTCGATCAATCCCGACCGCCGCATTGAGGACATGGTTCTTGATACATGAATAGAGGTTAATCCCAACGTATCTGCCAATTCCGTTCGCGAAAGAGGCAGAGGCATATGGGTCGTTTCTTTCCCTATGGCGATATTAAAGCGACGCTCAAGCTCTAGCAACAAATGCCCTATTCTTTCTTGGGCACTTCGGCGGCCAATACGAACAATTTGTTCACGAAGGATGCTTTCCTCTTGAACAGATGCCCACCAAAAGGTGGCGGCCAGTTCAGTTGACTGCCTTAAAAGCCTAAGGAATTTCTCAGATTTAATTTTGATAACAGTTGCGGGTGTAACGGTGGTCACAGAATGATCCGCCTTCAAATCAGCTAAGGATTGAAGATCGAAAATGTCCCCTGGCAGCATGAAATTGACGATTTGCCGCCGTCCATCCTCAAGAACGCGATACCGTATCGCCCACCCTTCCACCATGATAAAAACATTGTCCGCCGGTTCGCTTGCACAAATAATATCCTCATCCATTTCATAAGATTGAAGGTCGGTGGCCATCTCAGAGAAGGGCCCCCAGGCCTCATCGGCGAGGGCCGTATATTGCGCTATTCGGTTTCGAAAAGGCTGCATATGCAATCCCCCGTGATCTTTAGATAGCTTTCGCATTGAGATTTAACTCACCTGAAATTGGAACCTTTTGTCCCATAAGACGTAAAAGTCGCATTGACAACTAATGGAGATGCAAATGGCCCCCGATGGTCAAATGACACCTGAGCCTTCAACTGATTTCGATAGCCTTAAAAATGACGTCGCCGCCTTACGCGAAGACTTAAAACGTTTAATGGATGACGCCGGCCGGGTTGCGGGAAATATGACATCTCAACAATTCGAAAATGGCAAAAAGCTGGCTGATCATGCAGCGCAGTCTGGCTATGACGCGAAACAAAAGGCAGAGGAAACTGTAAAGCAATATCCCCTCGCCTCTATTGGTATCGCCTTCGGCTTAGGCGCCCTTTTGGCCACTTTAAGAAAAAAATAGAATGGATAAGGCGAAACTACGCATGTTCGCAGCTGTCGGAGGGGCATTATTTGGCTTCTCCGGCATTATTGCATTGTCTGCGGCTTTAACCGTGTTGTTGGCGGAGAGTTTGGGCACCGTGGGGGCGATTACCACGGTGGCTGTGATTTTCCTCACTATTGCCTGTGGGTGTCTTTATTTTTTTCTTCTCCCTCATCGCCCTATTGATGAGGAGGTTGAAAAAATTGAAGACGTTGGGGCCAATGCGATATCTCAACTCCCGATGGATACGCTTAAGCATTTCGTGAAAAATCAACCCCTGACTTCCGCTGCCATTGCGCTGACTGCAGGATATTGTTTGATACGCGACCCAGATGGTGCAACCAAACACGCCCAAAAACTTTTGTTTAAACTCTTATAATCAATTTAGGTTAAACTCCACATATGTGGTTGAGAGTGCTCATCGTTGCAACATCAGCAGTCGCGACAACCTTCGCTATTGGTAGAAAAGCTATTACGAAGAAAGTTGACGAAAAGAAAACGTCTTTTATTCAAACCGCTGTTGATCAGGTTCGAATTGAA
>JBCCMT010000116.1:0-6118 GCA_039026195.1 Pseudomonadota bacterium
CTACGATCAAATGAACAAATCTGATGAAAAGCTGATCTTAAAAGCGTATCTGGCCACAATGAGACTTATATAAGCAGTAATGAAGTGAAACGTCGAACATCTATCATGGGATTGTGCGAAAGATTTATATGGCTTTGATTTTATTTTTAATTCTTTTGGCCCTGCCTGTGATTGAAATCATTATATTTGTTCAAGCGGGCGCGCAAATTGGTTGGGTGAGTGTGATTTTGCTCACCATTTTAACGGCCGTTTTGGGCACGCTTCTTATCCGGGTGCAGGGCTTTCAAGCGCTCAACAGTTTACGGCAATCCATGGCAGAGGGACGCCCGCCTGTGGCCCCCATGGTGGACGGTATATTTCTCCTGCTGGCCGCCCCCCTGATGATGACGCCAGGCTTTGTGACCGACGGTTTAGGGTTTTTGTTATTGGTGCCGCCCATTCGATATTTCATCGCGCGCCATGCCTTAAAGCGGCTAAAACAAGCCAGTGATAAGGGAAATATCACCATCATTCGCCCGCAGTGATATTTATCAACAAGTCCTAGGGTGCGGTGACCATCTCCCCCTAAGCGCTTGCGTTTTTTGTCGCGCCCATGGTATCGGCGGCCCATCTTGTTTTTCCTTTTTCCTTCATGACCGGATAGGCCCTTCATTTATGTCAGAAACATCTTCTCAACCGCCCGCTTCTGAAGCCACTGCCCCTGTGATGCGGCTTCTCACCCAATATTTGAAGGATCTATCTTTTGAAAGTCCGGCTGCCCCGCAATCTTTGCGCGGTGATTTGAAGGCCCCGGAGCTTGAGGTGGGGGTCGATCTAAACGCCCGTAAGCTTAGCGAAGAACAATATGAGGTGGAGCTTGCCTGTAGTGCGACGGCAAAGCGGGATGGTGACGTTGTTTTTGTGGTTGAGACCAATTATGCCGGTTTGTTTTTGCTGCAAAATCTGCCTAGAGAGCAATTAGAGCCAGCGCTTTTGATTGAAGGGCCGCGGCTTCTCTTCCCCTTCGCGCGCCAAATTATTGCAGAGGCCACGCAGAATGGCGGGTTCTCCCCCTTGATGTTGGAGCCGATCGATTTTGCCTCCATGTACCGGATGCAGCTTAACCAGCGCCAGCAACAACAAGAGGCAAACACCACTGACCCTGCCTCTGCACCTAAAGTGAACTAGGGCTTGTTAATTGTCACGCGATGATACTCAACAACTCTTAGATAATCAGTAATAATCATATTGGACGGCAGGGCCATCCATTTTATTTAGAACCGTTGCCACAATCTTATCTTTAGGCAGCATCCCGACGGTGCGCTCTAGGTCTTTGAAATTGGTTTCCCCAGCAGCAACCACAAGAATAAGACCATCAAGCTTAGGCAACATGGCGAGGGTATCATCACATCCACTTAAGGGCGGAAGATCTGTAATGATAATCGTATCTTCCATCCCCCGGCTAAGGGTATCAAGGGCTTCATCCATCCGTGAGCTAGCAATAAACTCAGCGCTCATATCAGAAGATCGATCTGTTAACAGAAATTGTAAATTCCCTGTTTCATTCGTACTCACATAATCCATGATATTCCCGTTTCCTTGGAAATATCCCACGGACGCGCGGAAGCCAGACGCATCTAGATATTGCGCAACGGAGGGGCGGCGGAAATCAAAATCAGCAAGAACTACGCGTTGCTCAGCTCGCCTTGCGCAGGCAAGGGCAAGGTGAATGGAGGTGATGGTTTTCCCGGCGCCAGGGGCATGGGAGGTGATGCCCAAAATCCGGGCCCCGCGGTCTTGCATTGCGTTCAGGACTTGGGTGCGTAAGATCCGAAAAGCCCCGTTCACATTACGCGCATCACTGGTGGATGCGCCAAAATTGTCCTGAAAATATTCAATATTGGTTTGTAATATGGGAAGTTCATTTTGACCAAAAGAGGTCTCTTCAGGCTCAGACGTTAAGGATGTGAGCGGAGAAACCGAGAAGTCTTCATGGGCTTTAAGGTCCTGCAAACTATCCACAGCCCCTGTGCCGACCCCTTCAATTTTTGGGGTGGTATGGGGCTCAAGTAGCTCTTGCGCATTCGGATCATTATGCAGTCCGGATGGAGTTTTGTCGGTGGTACGGGCCCGCTTTAAGGCTTGTTCAAATTCTCTCATGATTTTCGAGCCTTTGATTTATGTCTATTATCTATCTTCATGTTCATCGGTCTACAGAAAGGTTTGGTAAGCCATAAAACTCAGCGCCATACTCAATACAATGCTAACACTTGTCAGACTTGCGAAAAGTAATCGCTGGGGGGTCCGGCTTTGGGCGCCGATAAATCGGGGCACCTCTACGACTTTGATATTCTGCAAGAGGGTTTGTAGGTGATCTCTGGACCGAACCTTGGCAAATAGAATCTCTGGCACAAGACCGATTATTAATGCAACCAACCCTGCGACGCCAAACACCAAGATCGCCAATTGTGGTTTGTTGGGGCTGACGGGGGTGTCGGGCCGTGTGGGCTGTTCCAAGGTGGTCAGCCGCTCCCCCATGCTTTGCCCTTCGATGGAGGCAGACAGCTCTGCCTCCGACCGGTCTGACCGCAGACGAATTAAATCTGCTTCAAGCTGTTGTTGCTCTTGAAGAAGGGGGTAAAGACGGCTCTCCACCGCAGGCAGGGTGGTTAAGCGTGCTTCAAAATCAGCAATTTGCGCAGCGGCGGCTTCACGCTGGCTATTTAAGATATCGAGGCGGGATTCGAGGGTGGCCAATTGGGTTTCATATTGAACTTCGGACAATGTTGATGTGCTTGCGCCAGCGGGGACATCGCGCAAATCGGCCCGTAAACGATCTCGCCGTTCCACCAGGATATCAAATTCGCTTGACCCTCTTTCCGCGTCGTTAATCTGGGTTTGAAGCGCTCTTAACTCCTCTTGCGCGCGTCTGCGGAAAGACTCAGGATCAATATCTTTTTCTAAGGCCAGCACTTCGGCTTTTAGCGCGATCACATCGGGGTAATTGTCTTGATACTGACGCTGTAGGGCATCAAGCTGACGGCGCTTCACCCTTAATTCATCATCACCGGAGAACCCGGTGGCGTCAGCCCTTAGGATAATTGGGCGTTGCATTTGTAAGATACGGAGTTCTTGCTGTGTGCTTTCGATGCTATTGTCGATACGCAAAAGCTCTGCGGAGGCCCGCTCAAGGGAGCGGCGGTAAAGTTCACCATTCTCGGGTAAAACATTCGGGCTTTCTTGTTTTATGCGGGCAATACTTGTGAGGGTGCGATCCAAACTCCGGCGAATTTTGGCTTCTTCATCTTGTAAGAAAAGGGCGGTGGTTTCGACAATTTCATTCCGAACGGCGATATTCCGCTCTAAAAAGGCACTCAGCAACCGGTTTGTCACCCGTTGGGCTTCCGCTGGGTTTTTGCTGCGGAAAGAGATGGTGACGATAATCGCGCTGGGGTCATTGCGTCGCCGGGTGGACGCAATCCGGGAGACAGAGATGCGAACGGCCCGGTCAATTTTGCGATAGCGCTGGGTAATGGTCTGACCCGGTTCCCGGAAAAGATTTAATTCATCCGCGAGCAGTAAAAGGCTATCCCTCGCCGTTGTTCTGGCAATCACCGCCTCAATCCGCTGATAGGCGTCCGACGTAACCGCGGATTGGACGAACTGGTTAGAGATTTGCTGATCCTCCACAATCAATCTGGCGGTGGACTGATAGACGGCGGGCAAGGACTTGATCACGAACAAGCCAATGATCATCAAGATTAAAAACGGGATCAGACACCAAAAGAAGCGTCTTTTGACCATGCCAATTAAGTCTGCGGGGGTAAGTTGAAGTTGCATAGGCTTTATCTCTTAACGATGACCCTTGGGTCGTCCCTCTCCCTAATCCTTGGTCCTTTTTCCTCTATGCAATATTACGACCACTCTCTTACCGGGGCGTTGATTTTGCATATGCGAAACCTCTCGCATTATTAAGGGAAGATCACAATATGAAAGCTGCGTGTTTTTAACCAATTCCTATGAGAGCACATATTTAAAAACAAAGACTTACAATATACCAAGAAACGAGGAAAAGAGGGATCATGGTCTCTATTCAAAAAACATCCCTGCAAGGCGTCCTTGTGGTTGAACCCAAACGGTTTGGAGATGACCGGGGCTTTTTTTCAGAAACCTATCGCCAAGATTGGGCATTGCTCGAAAATAGTGAATATTTTCAACAGGATAACCATGCATTTTCTGCAACACCCAACACCGTTAGGGGTCTTCACTTCCAATATGGACGATCCACTCAAGCTAAATTATTACGGGTGGTGACCGGCGCGATTTTGGATGTGGCCGTGGATATTCGGGCGAGCTCCCCCACCTATGGCCAGGCCGTCGCGGTGGAGCTTTCAGCCCAGAACGGCAAACAATTATTTGTCCCCCACGGCTTTGCCCATGGATATGCCACCCTGACCCCCGATACCCATGTGCTCTATAAGGTGGACCGACCCTATGACCCCCAATCAGAAGGGTCTGTCCTTTGGTCTGACCCGGCCTTAGATATTCCCTGGCCAAAGATGGACCATGCTCCCTCTTTATCGGATAAAGATAAAGACGCGCCTCTTCTAAAGGCGCTTGACACGCCCTTCATTTATGACAAGGCCTCGCCTTATCACTGTCATTGTAAGTAAGCTTTTTGAAAAGATGGGAATAAATCCATGCGTTATCTTATTACCGGCGGCGCGGGCTTTATTGGATCTGCGGTTATTCGGCATTTGATAGATCATACTGATCATGATGTCCTCAATTTTGATAAACTGACCTATGCGGGGAATTTGGCGTCACTCGCCGCTGTGGCGGACCATTCTCGCTATCAGTTTGTGCAAGGAGATATCGCAGATGCCGCGCGGGTCAAGGAGGTGGTCGAGCAGTTCATGCCGGACCGGCTGTTGCATTTTGCGGCGGAAAGTCATGTGGACCGGTCCATTGATGGCCCTGCGGATTTCATCCATACCAATATCGTCGGCACCTATACGTTATTAGAAGTGGCGCGAGCCTATTGGCAAGGGTTAAAAGAGGGGGCAAATTTCTGCTTTCAGCATATCTCCACCGATGAGGTTTTTGGCAGTTTAGGTCCAGAAGGGCTGTTTACAGAAGAAACAGCCTATGCCCCTAACTCCCCTTACTCAGCCTCTAAAGCCTCGTCGGATCACCTGGTTCGCGCTTGGGGGGAGACTTACGGTATGCCGGTGGTGACCACCAATTGTTCAAATAATTACGGGCCCTATCACTTTCCTGAAAAACTCATCCCCCTCATGATTATTAATGCTTTGGAGGGAAAACCCCTTCCGGTCTATGGGAATGGAAAGAATATTCGCGATTGGCTCTACGTAAATGACCATGCCTCTGCCCTTGTTTTGGTGTCTGAACAGGCAAAGCCGGGGGCCACCTATAATATTGGCGGGAATGCTGAGCGACAAAATATTGAGGTGGTTAAAGCCCTCTGCGCTGCGGTGAACGCATCAGGTGCGTCAACGGTCGGCAACTGCGAGGATTTGATCACTTATGTGACGGACCGGCCCGGCCATGATGCCCGCTATGCCATTGATAGCTCAAAAATCAAAAAAGAATTAGGGTGGGTCCCGACGGTGCGCTTTGAAGAAGGCCTTCGACAAACCGTTGATTGGTATTTGGCCCACCGTGATTGGTGGGAGCCAATCCGCTCTGGCGCTTATAAAGGTGAACGATTGGGCACCGTTTAGGGAAGAGATATGGCTGATCCGCTTTTGATATTTGGGGCAAACGGCCAAGTGGGCCAAGCGCTCACCCATCTTTGTCCTGACTATGGCTTTGACCCTATCGCCTTGACATCAACCCAAGGGGACATCACACATCTTGAGCGACTTCATCAGCTAAAAGACCAATATCCCACAGCGCCGGTGGTGAACGCCGCAGCATATACAGGCGTGGATAAGGCTGAAGAAGATCAAATTTCAGCCTATATGGTCAATGCCATGGGGCCAGGCTATCTTGCAGCCCTTTTCGGTCAAGACAGGCCCCTGGTTCATTTCTCAACGGATTATGTTTTTGATGGGCGGGGGAGTACCCCTTTTGGGGAGGATGACCCGGTCAGCCCCCTAGGCGTTTATGGCATGTC
>JBCCMT010000117.1:0-6091 GCA_039026195.1 Pseudomonadota bacterium
AAAATGGCGCACCCGGGAAGATTCGAACTCCCGACCCCTTGATTCGTAGTCAAGTACTCTATCCAGCTGAGCTACGGGTGCGTAAGTTTCGCTTTATGGCGAAGCCTGTGCTTAAAGGCAAGGCATGTTTTATCACGAAATTGGAAAGATAAAAATGGCGCTTTGTAACACCCGCCTCATGGTTGAGCGTATCAAACTAAATTCGGACTTAACGCCATGGCACTCAAATAGCCAAAGGCAATAGCGCAAAATCAAGTCGCATAGAATATCAACAAGGTGCGAAATCATAAGAAGAGGCGTACCCCGCACCTCACATGGCCAGCTTGCTTAGCCAGCCACGCTATGCGCCATAAAGCACAAAATGGCGACCCCTCCAGGATTCGAACCTGGGACCGTTCGCTTAGAAGGCGAGTGCTCTATCCAGCTGAGCTAAGGGGCCAATGACCTATCGGAGGCCACAAGACCCTTCTTATAGCCCATCTTCCCGCCTTTATGTCGAGGGCTAAATCTCATTTCTTCGTTCTTTTTTCAAAGGCAATTCCAAATCCATTGAGATTATAGAACTGCTTCGTTTTTTAGATTGATGGGAGAATAACAAAGCACCTCACCCTATTATTGAAGAATGAGGTGAAATATTTCGTGGGAATGAGATGCGTTAACCTAGGGCTTGTTGAGTATCAGCGCGTAACACTGGTTCGAGACCAAAATCATGGATCGTTTAGGAGAAAACCGCAAGGAAGGGTTATTCCCTTTCGAGGATTTTCGACGCATACGAACGTGATTTTGGCCGAACCCCAAAGGGGCCGGGCGAAAAAGCACCATATTGTCGTCACTCCTCCTTGAATATGCCCACATGTCCTTCAGCCTGCCCCGGACCCCGATCCGGGGTCGCTCCTAAATCTGTTACTTTTTCGACGCCGGCCAGTGTCACGCCCTGATACTCAACAAGCCCTAGATCACTATAGCGTTGGACGTTCGTTTATACTCACGCCCTCTCTATCGTCTTTTGTTTTCGCATCGCTTTTTGCCGAAAACCGCGCGCACCCCGGACCAGGGTCGGGGCAATCGGCGCTTGAAAACGATTTAAGATCTCACGCCTTACCGGTCAGACCGATATTGCTTTCTTGCTGATCGCATTTCCTCTTCCGTTAACTGACCATTATTATCTGAATCGAGTTTTTCAAATCGCTTAATGGCTTGGTCCGTCGTTTCTTGCAGAGAAAGCTGACCGTCATCATTCATGTCAGCCTCAGCGAAGCGATTTTCTTGACGGTCCCCTCGCCGCCCTATCCTTTTCTTTCGATTTTCCTCGCCTGCTGCTTTGATTTCTTCCTTGGTCAGATAACCATCTTGATTTATATCAGTGTCGGTAAATCGTGCATTGGCGCTGGTGAGCATTTCGTCACGGGAAACTTTACCGTCCCCATTAAGATCTCCTCGCGACCCATCCGGCTGCGCGGCGATGGCGGTACTCAAACTAAATACACTAAGGGCAGAAACAGTTATAATCGATGTTTTCATGGGAGGTCTCCTTTGAGGTTAGGAGAAAAACATAGCCCCCCCTTGTCGCAAGATGATGGCAAAAAGACCCTTTTTTGTCGCAAAGTGTAACGGATAAAAACAAGTTTCTTGACCCTTTGGGTCCTGATCCTCGAAAAACGGTGAAGGGCTAGAAAACGGGATCTATGGTAGCGAAGGAGGGACTTGAACCCCCGACACCCGGATTATGATTCCGGTGCTCTAACCAGCTGAGCTACTTCGCCAAAGAGGTAGGGCTATGAAAGTTTAGGCTATTTTTGTCAATGGTCCTGCTGTCGGTTTTGCGCAGCCATAGAGGGGGATAAGAGCGCCTCGGCCCCCCTTCCCTTTATGAAGAAGAGGTCTAAGTAGCATTCATGCCAAAACCAGGTCTCTCCTTCACCGCAAAGCCTGAAGATGCCGCTGCGAGCAGCTTAAAAGAACAATTGGCCTCTATCCGGTTTCTTCTCCCCTTTATGTGGCGAAAAGACCGACCGGATTTTAAGCGTCGTATTATTTTAGCCTTTGCAGTGATCTTGATTGGGCAAATCATTACGGTGGCCACACCTTTTGCCCTCGCCATCGGCATTAATCGCCTCGCAGAACAAGACCCGACCTTAGGTCTTACAGCTGCTATTATTGGGTTTGTGCTCGGCTATGGGCTTTTAAGATTGCTGGGCGCCGCCATCCCCCAACTGCGAGAATTCCTCTTCTCCGTTGTGGGGCAAAATGCCCAGAGGGAAGTGGCTCTCACTGTTTTTCGCCATTTGCACAGCTTGTCCCTCCGGTTTCATCTGGAACGACGCACGGGGGGCCTCTCCCGCGTGATTGATCGGGGCACCCGCGCCATCGACTTTCTGTTTCGATTTTTATTGTTTAATATTGGTCCCACCATTATCCAGCTTGGCCTTGTTAGTATCGCTTTCAGCCTTCGCTATAGCGGTTGGATGGCGATGATTGTGGTGGTGACGGTGGCCAGTTATTTTGCCTTTACCATTCTTTCCACCGAATGGCGGCTAAAGTTTCGTCGGGAGATGAACCAAAAGGATCAGCTTGCAAACACACGCTCCGTAGACGCTCTACTGAACTATGAGACCGTGAAATATTTCGGCAATGAGAGTTACGAAGCAAACCGCTATAATGATGCGATGCAGGACTATCAAAAGGCGGCTGTGCAATCTCAAAACTCATTAGCCCTGGTGAATATTGGTCAATCGGCCCTCATCAATGTGGGTTTGGTGGCTGCGCTTTGGCTGACGGCCCATGGGGTGGCCAATGGCACATTAGGGATTGGAGAGATCACGGGGGTCAGCCTGATCATGATGCAGCTTTATCAGCCCCTTAATATTCTGGGGTTCGCTTACCGTGAGATCAAACAATCCCTCGTGGATATGGAGCGGATGTTCGCCCTGCTTGACCAAAGCCCAGAGGTTGAAGATGAGCCCCACGCAAAACCTCTTGAGGTGAGTGCGGGCAAGGTCAGTTTTGAAGATATCCATTTTGGCTATGACCGGGATCGAAAAATCCTAAAGGGCCTTCATTTCACTGCCCAAGCGGGGGAGACCCTTGCCTTTGTTGGCCCCTCTGGGGCGGGGAAGTCTACCATTGCGCGGTTGCTTTACCGATTTTATGACCCGTGGGAGGGGTGTATTCGGATTGATGGTCAGCCTATCGCCGATGTAACTCAAAACTCGCTGCGTGCTGCGATAGGTATGGTCCCGCAGGATACGGTGCTTTTTAACGATACCATCGGCCATAATATTGCTTACGGATCACCGGGTACGTCCCAAAGCGAAATTGAAAACGCTGCCCGAAAGGCTCAAATCCATGCGTTTATTATGGGCCTACCGAAGGGGTATGACACCATGGTGGGGGAGCGAGGCCTCAAACTTTCCGGTGGGGAGAAACAACGGGTGGCCATCGCTAGGACCATATTGAAAAACCCGCCCATCTTGATCTTAGATGAAGCCACCTCAGCCCTTGATTCCGTTACGGAAAAGGGCATTTTAGAAGCACTGCGATCTGTGGCTGAGGACAGAACCACCTTGGTAATCGCCCACCGCCTCTCCACTATTGTAGATGCCGACCGGATTATTGTGATCGAAGATGGGCAGCGTATAGAGGAAGGGAGCCATCAGGACCTCCTTGAAAAAGAGGGGCTTTACGCTGAGCTTTGGCATCGCCAAGCAGATGCCTTTGAGAATGGGCAGGCAAGTGATATAAGAGAAGATGAAGGGTCTTTAATTGATGCGCTAAAAACAATTTAGCCTGCCCATATGAATGGCGACGCTGCAAAAGGGGTGTAGAGATGAAAAAAATAGCAAAGATTATTATTCTGGTGATGACCCTGTCGATGGGCATTTTTTTCTTGCTTGATAGACTTACTGATCGGCGTACACCCCCCTCATCCTTTGAACCTGTGAGCCTTAAAGACCTTTCGGATGGGCATTCAACAGAAGAGGAAGAGTGATTGTAATTAGCTTACTGATGATATTAATAAGTGTTTCGTGATCTGCCTAACACTGAGCTACCTTTTCTTGGCAAGTTGACAATTTTTGCAACTCTTCAATTAACATTTGGGCTTGATCGACAATATGTTTTCGCAAAAGAGCGCTTGCTTGTTCTATATTTTGATCTTTCATGAAACCCAATAATAAACCATGCTCATGGATGTCATACTGCTGGATAATCGGCAATTGCGATGCCCCAATCCTCGAAAAACAGTCATAGAGGTCGAAAGTTGTTTCAATGGACGACATTAGTCTTTTCATACCACATGGACTGTATAAAGACATATGAAATTGACGATGTAGCTTTTGCCTTTCATCCGGTTGCTTAGCTTTTTCTGCGATGTTTAGGGAAAATAGACATTCATCTAATGCAGACAATGTTGCTGCCGTATGGTGAGGAATGGCTTTACTGAGCGCAAGTACCTCAAAGGAGTATCGCATTTCGGCCAGCTCTAAAAGATCGCCCATATCAAAATGGGTAACGGTAAAACCACAACGCGGCTGAAAGTTCGCAAGCCCTTCTTTCTGAAGGACACGCAATGCCTCCCTCACAGGAACACGGCTAATAGAAAGTTGTATCGCGAGATCTTCTTGGCGAAGTGCCGATCCTGGCGACAACCTGCCACTTAAAATCCCATGACGAATGACATCAGTGGCATATTCCGTCACTGAAGATATACGATCGCCAAAATTAAGGGCGACATCTCTAAGAGGCTGATTTTTTTCCATTAATGATTGTACTGTCGCAGACTATTCAAGGCAAATGACTTCTACTCAAATTTAATATTGTATTCAATATTAAATTTGAGTAGAAGATATCACGAAGCAAAGATGAATCGCTACACCTAGTGCAACGACGACTGCGTCCATCTTCTTTTGGAAATTGGGCCAGGCTACGCAGTCAAAGGTCGAAAGGAACGCCATGAAATCCCTCCTCCCTAAAGAAGCACGTCCAAATATATTACGACTTCCAAAACATCATTTGGTTAAAACAGAGGGTGACATCACGTGGCAGACAATCACTCTCATTGGGGTGATCATTGGGCTTTTGCTCCTTGTACCAAATCCCGTCGTGGCAGGCGAAGGGTTATCGAAAAAAGCGAAGCGCCAAATTGATACCGTTGTCCAAGACATGCGAACTGAACTGGATGCGCCAGCTGTGTCCATTGCCATTGGTATAGGTGATCAGCTTATTTGGCAGACTGCTGACGGCCTTGCTGATATCGAAAATGATACACGTGCTACACCAGAAACAAAATTTCGAACTGCATCCATTGACAAATGGATGACAGCGACAGCCACAATGCGCTTACTGGAAGAGGGTAAACTCAAACTTGACGAAGATGTTCAGAGCTATTGTCCAATCTACCCTCAAAAACAATGGCGCCTAACTGTTCGTCAACTTCTCAATCATAGTGGTGGCGTTCGTCATTATTGGAGTAGCTTGGAAGAGCCGACTTCTTTAGAGGAACAAAAGAAACGTGCTGCTCAAATAGAAGCAGAAAATCGCGGCATGATTGTCCGCTATGATAATATTAGAGATGCAGTTCTTCCCTTTAAAGATGATCCTCTTTTATTTGAGCCTGGAACGCGTTTTCTATACACGTCTCACGGGTATCGTCTTCTTGGCTGCGTCATAGAAGGGGCGGCGGACGAAACGTATAACAGCTTAATGTCGCGGCTCATTTTTGGGCCTGCGAACATGACAAAAACTGTTCCTGATGATCCTTGGGCGATTATTCCAAATCGTGTTGAGGGTTATTCAAAAACAGAAGAGGGAGCTCTACGACGTGCAAATATGCGAGATGTTTCAGAAAATCTCCCCGCAGGCGGACATTTATCAACTGCCAGTGATTTAATTCGCTTTGCCACGGCTTGGCACACAGGAAAGCTTGTGAATGATCCCTCAAAAGAAATGATGATGGCACGCCCAAATTATGAGCATCCCTCAGGCATTTATCATTATGGTTTTGGAGTCGCTGTTCGAGAGATGGATCTTCAAGATTCCCCCAAGACGATTACCAAAGTTAGTCATACCGGCAGTCAAGATGGAACCGCATCGC